>NZ_JBSXOP010000072.1:0-66279 GCF_056859535.1 Marinobacter sp. L-46 | reverse complement strand
AGGTCTTCGACCGCCTGTCTCTGGTAAGCTTGCTGGATACGATGACACGGTTTCAGAGTCAATCATGAACCGCCGTGGTACGGAACCGTATGCCCGGTGGTGTGAGAGGACGGGGGAGGCAACTCCCCCTCCTACTCGATGCTTCCGGGTTTTGTCCCTTGTATCTGTTCCCCTCCACACAGCCCCGGCTGGTAGAATCTCCTGAAAACAACAGGAGAGTTAGATGTCCCGTTATCTCTTAGCCATTGATCAGGGCACCACCAGTTCCAGAGCGATTGTCTTTAACGAAACCGGTAACCAGGTTGCCGTGGCCCAGCAGGAATTCCATCAATACTTTCCGAAAGATGGCTGGGTAGAACACGATGCCCGGGAAATCTGGGACAGCACGCTGACGGTTTGCCGCGGGGCGCTGGACAAAGCAGGCCTGCAGGCGTCAGACCTGGCGGGAATCGGCATTACCAATCAGCGGGAAACTACCATCATCTGGGACCGGGTGACCGGAGAGCCGATCCATCACGCCATTGTCTGGCAGGACCGGCGCACAGCCTCTTTATGCACCAAGTTGCGGACCGACGGCTACGAATCGCTGGTGGTGGACCGCACCGGATTGCTGATAGACCCTTACTTCTCTGCCACCAAGATTGCCTGGTTGCTGGACAACGTGGAAGGTGCCCGGCAAAAGGCAGAGGCAGGCGAGCTGGCGTTCGGTACGGTCGACAGCTGGCTTTTATGGAACCTGACCCGGGGCGAAGCCCACCGCACAGATGCCACCAATGCTTCCCGAACGGCCCTGTTCAATATCCACACCCAGGATTGGGATGACGAGCTCCTGAAGCTGTTCCGGGTGCCTGCTGCGTTGATGCCCGAAGTGCTCGACAGCGCGGATGACTATGGCCAGACCGCCGAGGAATGGCTGGGGGCAGCGGTACCGGTTGCCGGCATTGCCGGTGACCAGCATGCCGCCCTGATTGGCCAGGCCTGTTTTGAACCCGGCATGGCCAAGAGCACCTATGGCACTGGCTGCTTTCTGATGCTCAATACCGGTGACAAGGCCCTGCGCTCGGAAAACCGCCTGCTGACCACCATGGCATACCGGCTCAACGGCAAGCCCTGCTACGCCATTGAAGGCAGTATCTTTGTGGCCGGTGCTGCCATGCAGTGGTTGCGGGACGGTTTACAGCTGATTGCCCATGCCAGCGAATCTACCAGCCACGCCGAGGCTGTGGGCGCCGACAACGCGGTGTACCTGGTGCCAGCCTTCACCGGGCTGGGCGCGCCCCATTGGGATCCGAATGCCCGCGGCGCCATTCTGGGTCTGACCCGGGATACCGGCATTGCAGAAATCGTGACCGCCGGCCTGCAATCGGTCTGTTACCAGACCAAGGATCTTGTGCGGGCTATCCGTAACGACGGTGCCCGGCTGGAGTCCTTGCGGGTGGACGGTGGCATGGCGGTGAACGACTGGGTTATGCAGTTCCTGGCCGACATCCTGAATGTACCGGTAGACCGGCCCAGGGTGACCGAAACCACGGCACTGGGGGCGGCCTACCTGGCCGGATTACAAACCGGTGTGTTCGAGAACCTGGAGCAGATTACCGGAATGTGGGAATGCGAGCGCCAGTTCCGGCCGGATATGAAACCGGCTTTGAGGGAATCCCTCTACGCCGGCTGGCTGGATGCTGTGGAGCGGGTGTGTAATAACTGAGCGCGACCGACTCAGGCGGTGCGCTCGAAAGCGATCAGGTGGTCGGCCTCGACCCGCACCGGCACCTGCTCGCCAATGTGGAAATCCAGGTGGCTGCGGAACAGAGCTTCAAATTCGGAGTCTTCCGAGCACCGGAAACGGTACAGGGTAGAGGTGCCGGCAAAGGTCTTTTCCACCACTTTGGGCTTGAGGTCGGAGTGTTCATCGTAAACGATGTCGTCGGGCCGGATCAGCACGTCTACCAGGGTTCCCTCTTGCCACTTGTAGGCACGGTTACCATGAATAATGCCCAGCTCGGATTCGATGATATCCGGCCCCAGGGCCTTGCCGGGGATGAAGCCGCCCTGGCCGACAAAGCTGGCCACAAAGCGGTTGGAGGGTTCATGGTACAGGTTGTAGGGCACGTCCCACTGCTGGATCTGTCCGCTTTGCAGCACGGCAATCTGGTCACACATGGCAAAGGCTTCCTGCTGGTCGTGGGTGACCAGGATGGCGCTGATGCCCAGTGTTTTCAGGATTTCCCGCACGTCCAGGCTCAGCCTGCGGCGCAGGTCGGTGTCCAGGTTGGAGAACGGCTCGTCCAGCAGGATCAGGGTAGGTTCCGGAGCCAGGGCCCGGGCCAGGGCCACCCGCTGCTGCTGGCCGCCTGACAACTGGTGCGGGTAGCTGTCGGCCAGGTCCTGCAGGTGCACCAGGTTCAAAAGTTCCATGACCTTCTGGCGGCGTTCGGGCTTTTTCAGGTCTTTCAGGCCAAAGCCGACGTTATCGGCAATGGTCAGGTGCGGGAACAGGGCATAGTCCTGGAAGACCATGCCGATCTTGCGCTTTTCCGGCGCCAGCGTGCGGTCGGGCAGGCTGATGGCCTGGCCCTGCAGCTGGATCTCGCCATGGCTGATGGGCAGAAAACCGGCCAGGGCCCGGAGAATGGTGCTTTTGCCGCAACCACTGGGGCCAAGCAGGCAACCGATATCGCCGTGGCTGAGGGCAAAGCTGACGTCCCGCACCACGGAATCGCCGCCGTAACCACAGGACAGGTTGTTCACTTCCAGTAACCAGCCGGAAGCCGGTGCCGGTGTATTGACCATGGATCAGTCCAGACGGTTCAGAATGAGGAATTCGAGCAGGGCTTTCTGGGCATGCAGGCGGTTTTCGGCCTCGTCCCATACCACAGAGCCGGGATGCTCCATCATGTCGGCGGAAATCTCTTCACCCCGGTGGGCCGGCAGGCAGTGCATGAACAGCGCATCCTTGTTGGCCAGGCTCATCAGTGCAGGGTTGATCTGGTAATCCCGGAATGCCCGCTCCCGGGCCTTCTGTTCGTCTTCCTGGCCCATGGAGGCCCAGACGTCGGTTACCAGCAGGTCGGCACCGGTGGCCGCTTCGCCCGGTGTGCGGTATACCGTCACCCGGTCGGCGTGGTCGGCCAGCAGTTTCGCATCCGGCTCGTAGCCTTCAGGGCAGGCTACGTTCAGGTGGAAATCAAACTGTGCTGCCGCGTTGATGTAGGAGTGGCACATATTGTTGCCATCGCCAATCCAGGCCGCGGTGGCACCCTTGATGCTGCCCCGGTGTTCCCGGTAGGTCTGCATGTCGGCCAGCAACTGGCAGGGGTGGAAATCGTCTGTCAGTGCATTGATGACCGGCTTGCTGGAGGCAGCGGAAAAACGCTCTACGGTTTCATGAGCGAATGTACGTATCATCACCGCATCCACCATGCTGGAGATCACGATGGCAGAGTCTTCGATCGGCTCGCCACGGCCCAGCTGTGTATCACGGGGTGACAGGAACATGGCAGAACCGCCCAGCTGGGCCATGCCCGCTTCGAAAGACACCCGGGTACGGGTGGATGATTTTTCGAAGATCATCGCCAGGACTTTGTTTTTAAGGGAATCTCTGACGTTGCCCGCACGCCAGTCCCGGCGCAGGCGGGAGGCATGGTCCAGCAGGTCTTCAAGTTCGCTGGTGGACATGTCATTCAGTGTCAGGAAATGTCTTACTGCCATGGAAGGCCCCTTCAAGGAAACTCCGGAACGGATTGGTTCTGAAAAGGGCATCAAGTCTAGCCCTTCGCAACCGCTATGACAACGCTGCCCGGCAGGGCTTGCTCCGGATCAACCGGAGCCGCTTGGTGTGCGCTCCGGCAGGTGTGTACAATAGCCAACCAGAGCCGGAATGCGGCGCCCCCTATTTTCAATCAGAGGTGTATGTTCATGGACATCAATGAAACCATTAAAAGCCAGCTGGAAGAGAACCCGGTCATTCTGTACATGAAGGGTACTCCCCAGGCTCCGCAGTGTGGCTTTTCTTCCCGTACCGTCCAGGCCCTGATGGCGTGTGGCGAGCGTTTTGCGTTTGTAAATATCCTGGACAACCAGGAACTGCGTGAAGCCCTGAAAATCTACTCCAGCTGGCCGACCTACCCGCAGCTGTACATCAATGGCGAACTGCTCGGTGGCTGCGATATCGTCCTGGAGATGGCCGAAAGCGGTGAGCTGGCCAAGGTTGTTAAAGATGCGGTAAAGCAGGCCGAAGCCTGATCTGACCCTTCAGGTCCGTTTCGGGGTGAACACCAGTTTTACCTCGAAACGGTCCGATTCCTCTCCTTTCGGCTCCGGATAGGGGCTGGCGGCCAGCGCGGCCCGATAGGCGGCCTCGTCTATTCTTTGTATCCCCGTTGATCTGATTACCCGGGCCCGGGTCAGGGCACCGTTGGGCAGTAATGTCAGCTCAAGTTCCATACTTACCTGTTCCCCAAGCTGGGAGATTGCGGGTACCCGCTGCTGGTCCAGTTGTTCGGCCAGGTGGGTGGCCAGCAAAATCAGGTAGGGATCGCGCTCAGCGGGGGAGTCGGTGATCCGGGCAATGGTGTCGGCAGACTCCGGCTCGCCGGTGCGCGGGGCTGACTCGGTGGTTGGTGTACTGGCCGGTGCTGGCGCCGGTTCCGGGCTTGGTGTGGACTCGGGTGTTGGTTCGGGAGGTTCCGGGGCCGGCTCTGGCTCCGGTTTCGGCTTCGGCGCTGGCCTGGAAGGCGCGGTAGTGGTGACGGCTTCGGGTGTGGTCGGTACTTCGAACTCGGGGTGCCGCGGCGGCTGGGCTGAGGAGCTAGCCGGGGTACTGGCCCGGGTGCCCTCAGAGGGTGCGCTGGCCAGACGGAAAACAACGCGGTGGCTGACCTCGCGGACTTCCTGCAAGGGGGCAGGAAGTCCGGCAAGCAACATGGTGTGTGCCATAAAGGCCAGGGAGAGTGCCAGGGCCAGCCGGTAATGTGCCGGAATTGCCGGGGCGGGTGGTGCTTTCTCCGGCATTACGATCAGGCGGTCTTGGAGCGCAGGCTGCCAACCATTGCGTTAAGCGCGCGATCGATGAGGGCACCCTGTTCCAGCAGTGTCAGCCGGCCTCTGCGCATTTCATGTGCCAGCTCTACCCGGGTTTTCTCGATCACCTTCAGGCCCATGCGGTTCACGAACACAAAGCAGTCGGCTTCATCAATGATGGCGGACAGTTTGCAGCGGAAGCTGGTGCCGTTCACCAGGCTGAACTCTACCCAGTGGCCGATTTCCAGCTTGTCGAGCTGGGTAACGAACTCGGCGATGGCTGCGTCGTCCAGATCCTGCTGGTACTCGGCCTTGGAGTGCAGTGACACGGTGTCTTCCTGCACCGGTTCCGGTTCCTTGCGGGCCTTGATGGACGAGTTGGTGCGGAAGGCATCTGCCAGTTCGTGCTTGAGCTGGCCCATCATCTGGTCGAGCCGGTTGGCGTTGTAAGACACTTCTTCGAGCCCGGCGCGCAGGGTTTTCAGCAGGCCAGGTACAACCCGTACCCACTGGTCGCGCTCTTCGTCTTCTTCGTGGGGATGCAGGCACCAGATCAGGTCGTCGACCACCTTGGCGGTTTCCTGCCAGCGGTGCTCGGCATCGTCCCGCAGGTAGGCCAGGAACATTACCCGGCTCCAGCCGTGTACCAGGATGTCGTGTGCGGATTCCGGCAGGTCGTAGCGGGCAACCTTTTCCTTCAGCAGGCGGTCGACCGCTTCCTGGGCTTTCTGGGATTTGATGCGGCCGCGTTCGGATTCCCGGGTACGCTGCTCAACCAGTGAGGCTTTGCGGTTTTCCCGCTCCAGAAACTGCTCGAACTCCTGGTTCAGGGTTTCAAACAGGCTGATGTCGCCATCGAACTCGTTGAGGATACACTGCACCACGGTGTGGATCTGGTCGTACAGCTTGTCGCGGCTTTTCTCGTCGCTGCTGCTCCAGCCGATACCGGCGCGGGCCAGGGAGTTCAGGAGCTTGCGGGCCGGATGGTTGGCCTTGCTGAAGAAGCTCTTGTCCTTGATGACGACTTTCAGGATCGGGATCTGCAGGCGGCTGATCAGCACCTGCACCGGCGACGACAGGTTGTAGTCGTCCAGAATGAATTCGAACAGCATGGACACCAGGTTGATGAGATCTTCATCCACCTCGCTCAGGGCGGCGGTTTTCTCGCCCTGGGCAGCATTTCGGGTAATCAGGCCCTGAATAACCTGGCGCAGGTCTACCGACACCGGTTCGCCACTGCTGAGATCACCGGACTCCGGCCACATCTGCTGTGCCGGCAGGGCGCCGAGCAGGTTCATCAGTTCCTGGCCACCGATCACCCGCACTGATGGATCGGCACGGCGGGTCGGCATGCCCGAGTTGGCCCTTTGCTGGGCGAGCATTTGACGGATCTGCTCAAACAGTGCGGAATCTTCTGCGCTGGGCTGGTAGCTGCTTTGTTGTTCCGGCGTGGCACCCGACGGTTCCCCGGCCTTGGTGGTCGCGGCTTTCTGCTGGCCGGTTTTGCCGTGGTAGCGGAAATTGGGAATGATGCCCGCCTGAATCAGGATGCGGTTGGCTTCATCCAGCAGCATGCCCAGGTTGGAGACCACGTAACGGTCAAATTGCTTGAGCACAATCAACCGTTCACGAATCTGGATTTCCAGGGTCTGGATGGCTTCGACAAAGGCGCTGCAAAGGTGTTCCGGAGCCATGGGGTTAACCGGGGCAGTTTCGCTGGCGTCCGGATAGACTTCGGTAAACCTGGCCTGAAGCTGTAGCAAGGGGCCTTGAAAGTGTGCCTTGGCCTTGCTGACCATGGCGTTCAGTGCCACCTGTTCTTCCAGGTCGTCGTCACCCACAAGGGACAGGCTGTCGGCATTTGTTGGCCGGGAAGCCTCTTCGGTGCGGACTTGACCGGTTACCGGGGGTGTCGCAAAGAACCGGGCAACGGCATTCTGGAAGTGGCGTTCGACGCCTTTACGCTTGATACGGATTTCCCGCATCGCCTCGAAGTAACGGTTTTGTTCATTGTTACTTCTGGAATTGTTTGCCAGCTCGAACAGGGAGTCGTCGACAGCATCGAACGCTCCCTGCAGTAAATCACCCAGCCCCGCGACAACGGTGTCACGGATACGGGCGACCTCCGGTGGAACCGGGCGGGTACTTGCCGCTTCCCTGTGTTCACGAAGGTAATGTATGCCGGACTGCTTTTTCATGGCCGACTCCTGTTTACGCCTTTAACCGGATACATGACCGAGCTGGATTCTTGCCTGTTCTGATTTTGGTTAAATTTAGCGCATTTTACGCCGGAATGACATGATTAATCATCATTCCGGGTTCCGGTTATGAGCCGGTGCCGCGCTTCTTCTTTTTTCGCGGGTGGACGATCGCGGCCTTCACCACGTTGTCCTTGATTTGCAGGACCTCCACCCGGTGGCCGTCTACTTTCAGGCAGACGTTGGTGTCCGGGATGTTCTCGAGGGTTTCAGTGATCAGGCCGTTGAGGGTTTTTGGGCCGTCGGTGGGCAGTTTCCAGCCCAGGGTCTTGTTGATCGACCGGACGGCGGCGCTGCCATCGATGATAAAGGTGCCGTTGTCCTGGGGAATGATGTCCATGGAGGTGGCTGCGAAGTCGGTGGTGAATTCTCCGACGATTTCCTCGAGGATGTCTTCCAGTGTGGCCAGCCCCAGTACATCTCCGTACTCGTCCACGACGATACCGAACCGGCGCCGGCCCTTCTGGAAATTCAGCAGCTGGGTGTTCAGCGGCGTACTTTCCGGGATGAAGTAGGGCTCGGCGCACAGTTGCAGGACCATGTCTTTGTCGATGTCGTCTTGCTGCAGCAGGCGAGCGACGCTGCGCAGGTGCAGAATGCCCTGGATGTTGTTGATGTCGCCGCTGAACACCGGAAGCCGGGTGTGCTGGCTGGTCTTGAGTTGCCGAAGGATGACATCGGTGTCGTCTTCCAGGTCGACACCGACCACTTCATTCCGGGGCACCATGATGTCGTTCACGGTGACGTTGTCCAGGTCCAGGATGCTCACCAGCATGTCTTTGTGCTTGGCAGGAATCAGGGCGCCCGCTTCATTCACCACGGTACGCAGTTCTTCCCGGCTCAGGTGATCCTCCGAAGCCTGGGCTGATGACACTCCGAGCAGTCGCAGGATTATGCCGGTAAACAGGTTGACGGCCCATACCAGCGGGTAAAGGATTTTCAGCAGCGGCCCCAGTACGTGGCTGGCCGGAAAGGCTATTTTCTCCGGGAACAGGGCCGCCAGGGTTTTCGGCGTGACCTCGGCGAAGATCAGGATAACGATGGTCAGCAGAACGGTGGCAATAGCGATGCCCGCATCGCCCCACACGCGAATGGCAATTACCGTGGCAATGGATGAGGCGAAGATGTTGACGAAGTTGTTGCCGATCAGGATAACGCCGATCAGCTGGTCGGTCCGGTTCAGCAGGTTCTGCGCCCGGCGTGCGCCCTTGTGTCCGCTTTTTACCATGTGTTTCAGGCGATAGCGGTTCAGGGACATCATCCCGGTTTCGGAGCTGGAAAAGAAGCCGGACAGAATGATCAGGCCGACGAGGAGGATGAACAGCGCCGTGAGCGATGTTTCGTTCAAAAGAGGAGCCCTTACGTTGACGACAAGTTGCGAAAATAGGGGGTGTGAAGCGCCGGTGTCAAGCGGTTTGCGGGATTACAGGCCCCGCTGAAACAGTACTTCCAGCACGAATTTGCTGCCGTAAAAGGCCATCATCAGCAGGGCGCAGCCGGCCAGGGTCCAGCGGCTTGCAGTCATGCCGCGCCAGCCCTTGGTGTAGCGGCCCACCAGCAGGCCGACAAATACGGCCAGGGAGAGCATGGAAAACAGGGTTTTGTGGGCCAGGTCCTGGGCAAACAGGTCTTCAATAAACATGGCGCCGGTAATAATGGCGAGGGTCAGCAGGACTACGCCCGCCCAGACCAGTTCGAACAATACCGATTCCATGGTTTGCAGTGGCGGCAGGTTGCGCACCAGCAGGCTGTGGTAGTTCTGCTTCAGCTGGCGGTTCTGGAAGTACAGCAGGGCGGCCTGGATGGCGGCCAGGGTAAACAGGCTGTATGCGGTGATCGAAAGGGCGATGTGGGACAGCATGCCATAGCTTTCATCCGGCACCAGTCGTGACGGCGTATGGGTGATCAGCGCCATGACTATGGTGGCTGCCGCCAGCGGGTAAGCGCCCAGGAACAGGCTGCCAACCGGCTTGGAGAGATTCAGGCCCAGGAGCAGGAAAACGATCAGCCAGGCAATCAGTACCGAGCTTTTGAAGAAGCTGAAATCGAAGCCGCCATCCAGGTGGACCGTCTGGGCAATGAGCAGGCCGTGGCCTATCAGTGCAAGTACGCCAATCAGGGTGGTCAGTGCCAGGTTGCTTTGCACCTTGCCACGAAAATGGAGGGCCTGCAGGGCAGTGCCGACGCTGTACAGGAAAAGTGCGGTAACCGCGAGGATCAGCGTTCCCATGACGTCCTTTATGTTTGCCTTTTAACGTGAAAGCGGCGTGGAGTTGTTCAGAGGCTCCGTAGTCTGGGTATAATGTCGCGATTATGCAACAGGAATCAAGCGGCCGGCGCCGGCTTCTTGATTTGTGTGAACAATTTCTCCGGGGTACGGAAGAGCAACATGTTTGAGAATCTCCAGGACCGGCTATCCGGCAGCTTGCGCAAGATCTCTGGTCAGGCGCGCCTTACCGAAGACAATATCAAGGAAACCTTGCGTGAAGTGCGCATGGCCCTGCTGGAGGCAGACGTTGCGCTGCCGGTGGTCAAGGCGTTTATCGAAGGGGTGCGCGAGCGGGCCATCGGCCAGGAAGTGCAGCGCAGCCTGACGCCGGGCCAGGTATTTGTGAAAGTCGTCCAGCAAGAGCTGGAGCGGGTGATGGGCGAGGGCAACGAGTCCCTTAACCTGTCTACCCGGCCGCCTGCCGTCATTATGATGGCGGGTCTGCAGGGTGCTGGTAAAACCACCACCGTGGCCAAGCTGTCTCGCTTCCTTAAAGAGCGGCACAAGAAATCCGTGCTGGTGGTCAGTGCCGATATCTACCGCCCGGCGGCCATTCGTCAGCTGGAAACCCTGGCGGGTGAAGTGGGTGTCGAGTTTTTCCCCAGCACCACCGACCAGGACCCGGTCGACATCGCCAACGGCGCCATCGAAGCGGCGCGCCGCAAGCACATTGATGTGGTGATTCTGGATACCGCGGGCCGCCTGCACGTTGATGAAGGCATGATGGGTGAGATTGGCCGCCTGCATAAGGCGGTGAATCCGGTGGAAACCCTGTTCGTGGTCGATTCCATGACCGGTCAGGACGCCGCCAACACTGCCAAGGCCTTTAACGATGCGTTGCCGCTCACCGGTGTGGTGCTTACCAAGACCGATGGTGATGCCCGCGGTGGTGCGGCCTTGTCTGTTCGCCACATTACCGGCAAGCCGATCAAATTCCTGGGTGTGGGCGAGAAGTCCGATGCCCTGGAGCCTTTCTATCCGGATCGGGTAGCTTCCCGCATCCTGGGTATGGGTGATGTGCTCTCCCTTATAGAGGAAGCAGAGCGCAAGCTGGACAAGAAGAAGGCCGAGAAGCTCACCAAGAAAATCAAAAAAGGTAAGGGCTTTGATCTGGAGGACTTCCGGGACCAGCTTCAGCAGATGAAGAGTATGGGTGGTATCGGCGGCCTGCTGGACAAGCTGCCGGGCATGGGCCAGATGGCCCAGATGGCGCAGCAGCAGGTCAATGACAAGTCTGTAGGCCAGATGGAGGCGATCATCTGCTCCATGACGCCGAAAGAGCGCCGTTACCCGGATGTGATCAATAATTCCCGCAAGCGGCGCATTGCAGCCGGTTCGGGTACGCAGATCCAGGATGTGAACCGTCTGCTCAAGCAGCATAAGCAGATGTCGAAGATGATGAAGAAATTTGGCAAAAAAGGCGGAATGGCCAACATGATGCGCGGTCTTGGTGGTATGATGCCGCCCGGCGGCGGTGGTGGTATGCCCCCGTTTGGCCGTATGTAAAAAGCCTTACATATAAAATGGGGAAACCACGCGTTTCCCTGTTTTCATTGGCGCGTTTTTGGCATAGAATAGCGCCCCTTTCGAGTATGGGTCTTCTCGTCAGCCGTTCTCGGCATGACGTGAATCGTACAAAGTTCGTACAACAGAACAGGATATTGGTCGAAATGGTAACAATCCGTTTGGCTCGTGGCGGCTCCAAGAAGCGCCCGTTCTACCATCTGACAGTCACTGACAGCCGTAACTCCCGTGACGGCCGTTTCATTGAGCGTGTTGGTTTCTTCAACCCGGTTGCCCGCGGTCAGGAAGAGCGTCTGCGCGTTGACCGTGATCGCGTTGAGTTCTGGCTGGGCCAGGGTGCTCAAACCAGCGATCGCGTTGCCCAGCTGCTCAAGACTGCTGAGTAATTGCAATCTGATACCGGGGTTTGACAGGCATGGCACAGCATCCACAGGAAACTGTGATCGGCCGGATCACCTCGGTGTTCGGGGTCAAGGGTTGGCTTAAGGTCTTCTCTTATACAGATCCCAAAGAAGGAATACTGAACTACCGCGACTGGACCCTGGTTCTGGACGGCAAGCGTATTCCTGCAAAGCTTGAGGAGGGTCGCCGCCAAGGGCAGGGGATCGTCGTCAGGCTTAAAGGTATTGATGATCGTGAGCTGGCCCGCAGTTATGGCGGTGCCGAGATCCGGGTTCCGACCGAGTTGCTGCCGGAGCTTCCCGAAGGGGAGTTCTACTGGCATCAGCTGGAAGGCCTGGAAGTGTTCACGGTTGACGGTGAGTGTCTGGGTAAGGTGCATCACCTGCTGGAAACAGGCTCCAACGATGTCCTGGTGGTGCACGCGACAGCGGGCTCCATTGACCAGCGCGAACGGCTCATTCCCTATCTGCCGGATCAGGTAGTTCAGGGGGTGGATCTTGAAAGCTCGCGCATGGTGGTGGACTGGGATCCGGAGTTCTGACGGGTGTGGATTGGCGCAGTCAGTCTGTTTCCCGACATGTTTTCTGCGGTGACAGATTACGGGATTACCGGCAGGGCAGTTCGTGAAGGTCTTCTGACCTTTAACAGCTGGAACCCCCGGGACTTCACGCATGATCGTCACCGTACTGTGGATGACCGGCCTTATGGCGGCGGCCCCGGGATGCTGATGAAAATCCAGCCCCTGCGGGATGCTATCCATGCGGCCCGGACATCGGCACCCGGCAAGGCCTGTGTGGTCTATCTTTCGCCCCAGGGTGAAAGGCTGGATCAGTCGGTAGTGGAGTCTCTCGCTGCCGAACAACAGCTGATTCTCGTTGCCGGTCGTTACGAGGGCGTTGATGAACGCCTGATATCGGCGGAAGTCGACCGGGAAGTGTCCCTGGGTGATTTTGTGCTCTCAGGTGGCGAACTGGCGGCGATGGCTGTGATTGATGCGGTAACACGCCTCATCCCCGGAGCGCTGGGTCATGCGCAGTCAGCAGAGCAGGACTCCTTTGCTGACGGTTTGCTGGATTGTCCGCACTACACCCGGCCCGAGGTATACGAAGGTCAGGCGGTGCCGGAAGTTCTTTTGGGCGGTCACCATGAACAGATCCGGCGTTGGCGATTGAAAGAATCGTTGAGGCGAACCCGGGAGCGACGCCCCGACCTGCTGGAACAGCGGGTGCTTACGGAAGAAGAGCGTCAGCTTCTGGATGAAATTTTGAACGAACCGGGTGCCTCTGAATCATCAGGGCATTGAAAGATTGGGTATCAGGAGCATTACGATGAGCGGCAAGAACAACATCATCAGTCAACTTGAAGCAGAACAGATGACCAAGGAAATCCCTGCGTTCGCGCCGGGTGATACCGTGGTTGTGCAGGTTCGCGTAACTGAAGGTAACCGTGAGCGTCTGCAGGCGTTCGAAGGCGTTGTTATCGGCAAGCGCAACCGTGGCATGAACTCTTCCTTCACTGTTCGTAAGATCTCTTACGGCGTGGGTGTTGAGCGTACTTTCCAGACTTTCTCCAAGCTGATCGACAGCGTAAGCGTGAAGCGTCGTGGTGACGTGCGTCAGGCCAAGCTGTACTACTTGCGCGACCTGTCTGGTAAGGCAGCTCGTATCAAGGAAAAGCTTAACTGAGTTTGGCCTTCCGGCCAGCCAGTTTGAAAAAAGCAGCCTCAAGAGGCTGCTTTTTTTATGCTTTAATGCTGCCCAGACAGACATTAATGAGGTAATACCTTGCCGCGGCCGGATGACGAGCAGCTGATCAGCCAATTCTCGGATGCCATATGGCTCGAGGATGGCCTGGGTGAGAAAACCCGCCAGGCCTATGCCAGTGACCTGGCCCGTCTTTCCGGATGGCTGGAGCAACAGCCCGGAGCGCCCAGCTTGCGGTCCGCTAAAAGGACCGATCTTCTGGCCTGGATGTCCCGTGGGCTGGCGGAGGGTCTGAAAACCAGTACGGCAGCCCGGCGGCTTTCCGGTATCCGGCGTTTTTACCGGTATTTACTGCGGGAAGGTCTCATCGCCGAAGATCCTACCTTGCGAATCGACAGCCCGAAGTTGCCCCGGCGTTTGCCGGATACCCTTACTGAAGCCGATGTCGAGGCGCTGCTGACTGAGCCGGATCCGGAAATACCGCTGGAGTTGCGGGACCGGGCCATGCTGGAAATCCTGTATGGTTGTGGGCTGCGGGTGTCGGAGCTCACCGGGCTGACCGTAGACCGGGTCAACCTGCGCCAGGGCGTAGTGCGCATCAGTGGTAAAGGCGGGAAAGACCGGTTAGTGCCGCTGGGGGAAGAGGCTATCGACTGGCTGCTGAGCTATATGAAGGAAGCCCGGCCGGAATTGCTCAAGGGTAAGAGCAGTGATGCCTTGTTCCCCGGGAACCGGGCCAGTGCCATGACCCGCCAGACCTTCTGGTACCGGATCAAGCACTACGCGGTGCGTGCCGGTATCCGCAAGCACCTGTCGCCCCACACCCTGCGCCACGCCTTTGCCACCCATTTGCTCAACCATGGTGCAGATTTACGGGTAGTGCAGATGTTGCTCGGGCATTCTGACCTTTCGACCACCCAGATCTACACCCATGTGGCCCGTCAACGGCTGCAGGATTTGCACCAGGCCCACCATCCCCGTGGTGGTGACTGATCTCGGGGTGAACTTTTGCCGGGGCGCCCTGTCGCAAGGTTCGGGAATGATGCCGGTAGTTGCGTACGAAGGCCCCGGGCAAGCAAAATGCCTGAATCTATTAACCGGAAAAGGTAGTTTCTGACCCATGAATCTTAAAATTGCGGCCGCGGTAACCGGCCTGATGATGTCCTTGGTGGCAGTGCCCGCCGTGTTGGCCGGTGAAACCGAAGACGCCATCGCCAAGCGGCTGACTGATGCGGTGCCGGGCCTGAAGATCAGTTCCGTGCAGAAGTCCGAAGCGGAAGGCCTGTACGAAGTGCTGAGCAGCAACGGCGACACCATTTATACCACGGCCGATGGCGCCTACCTGTTCACCGGCGACCTGCTCAAGATTACCGATACCGGTATTGCCAACGTAACCGAAGAGTCCCGGGCGACCAGTCGTCAGCAGCAGATGGCAGCCTTCGGTAAGGAAGGGTTGATCTCATACCCTGCCGATGGCAAAGAAAAAGCGGTTATCGACGTCTTTACCGATATCGACTGTCCGTACTGCCGCAAGCTGCATGACGAAGTTCCCCAGCTCAACAGCTATGGCATTACCGTCAACTATTACGCCTTCCCTCGATCCGGCCCCGGCACAGCGTCGTTCCGCAAATATGAGTCGGTATGGTGTTCGGACGACCAGCAGGCGGCCATGGATGCTGCCAAGGGTGGCAAAAACGTACCTCAGCAGAGCTGCGATAACCCGGTTGCAGACCAGTACCGCCTGGGTGGCCAGGTCGGTGTAACCGGTACCCCGGCAATTCTGCTGGAAGATGGCAACATGATTCGCGGCTATGTGCCGGCCAGGAACCTGGCCGAAGGTCTGGGTCTGCTCTGACCCGTTATCGGAGCCGCAGCGCGGCTCCGGACTTCCTGTGTGACTTGTGACCGATTCAGGGCTTATTCAGCGGGCCCTGAACCGGTATACTATCCGGCCTTATTGCAATCCATCAGCACCCCGCATCGGGATCAGAGGTGAGAGCTTGAAAGACGTAAATGTCGGAATCTGCGGATTGGGAACCGTTGGCGGCGGTACATTCAATGTCCTGAAACGCAATGCAGCGATTATTGCCGGCCGTGCAGGCTGCAACATCCGTGTTGTCCGGGTAGCCAGTCGCCGCAGCCGGGATGACCTGGCGCTGGGCGATGTGCCCTTCAGTACCGACATTTTTGATGTGGTGAATGATCCCGCCGTTGATATTGTGGTTGAGCTGATTGGCGGCTATGACGCCGCAAAGGAGCTGGTACTGGCCGCTATTGCCAACGGCAAGCATGTGGTAACCGCCAACAAGGCGCTGATTGCCGTTCATGGCAACGAGATTTTCGAAGCCGCCGAAAAGGCCGGTGTGGTTGTTGCCTACGAAGCTGGCGTGGCCGGCGGTATTCCTGTCATCAAGGCCGTGCGCGAAGGCCTGGCGGCCAACCGCATCGACACCATTGCCGGCATTATCAATGGCACCGGTAACTACATCCTGACCGAAATGCGCGCCGGACGGCCCTTTGAAGAGGTGCTGAAAGAAGCGCAGGCGCTGGGTTACGCGGAAGCTGATCCGACCTTTGATGTGGAAGGCATCGACGCCGCCCACAAACTGACCATCCTGGCCGCGTCCGGTTTTGGTGTGCCCCTGCAATTCGACAAGGCTTTCACCGAAGGCATTTCTGCGCTGACCCCGAACGATATTGCCCACGCTGAACTGCTGGGTTACCGGGTAAAGCACTTGGGTATTGCCCGCCGCCGTGAAGACGGCATCGAGCTGCGTGTGCATCCGACCCTTGTGCCCAAGAGCCACCTGATTGCCCAGGTAGACGGTGTTCTGAACGCTGTTCTGGTGGATGGCGATGCGGTCGGCCAGACCATGTATTACGGCCCCGGTGCCGGTGACGAAGCCACGGCCTCTGCGGTGATTGCCGATGTGGTCGACGTTGCCCGTGCGGTAGCCAGCAACAGCCAGCAGCGAGTGCCTTATCTGGGCTTCAGCCCGGATGCACTGGAAGACCTGCCGGTATTGCCGATGGAAGATGTTCAGTCTGCCTACTATCTGCGCATCCAGGCCTTTGACCACCCGGGCGTGCTGGCCAAGGTGGCGTCGATTCTGAGTGAGCATGGCATCAACATCGAATCCATCATGCAGAAAGAATCCGAATTCAAGGATGGCCGTATTCCGGTCATCATCCTGACCCACACGGTTCAGGAGCGCCAGATGAACCTGGCCATCGAGGAAATGGAAGCCCTGGCCGACGTTGACGGCAAGGTTGTCCGCATCCGCGCTGAAAACTTTAACTGACAGGTACGCACGTGAGATACATCAGTACACGGGGTGAAGCTCCCGCTCTGGGCTTTGAAGACGTTCTTCTGACCGGACTGGCCACCGATGGCGGCCTGTATGTGCCGGAATCCCTTCCGCACTTCAGCCTGGAAGAAATCCGAAGCTGGCGTGGCCTGCCGTATGCCGAACTGGCCTACAAGGTCATGTATCCGTTCGTGGAAGATGCCATTCCGGCCGATGACTTCCGCAAGATGCTGGACGAAACCTACAGCGTGTTCACGCACCAG
The DNA here is from genome assembly GCF_056859535.1 of Marinobacter sp. L-46. Taxonomy (NCBI): domain Bacteria; kingdom Pseudomonadati; phylum Pseudomonadota; class Gammaproteobacteria; order Pseudomonadales; family Marinobacteraceae; genus Marinobacter; species Marinobacter sp. L-46. The sequence continues at coordinate 49,533 of NZ_JBSXOP010000072.1, read as the reverse complement.
GCCGTCGCGCCGCTGGTACAGCTGGATACCAACGAGTGGGTGATGGAACTGTTCCGTGGCCCCACGCTGGCGTTCAAGGACTTCGCCCTGCAGCTTCTGGGTCGCCTGCTGGACTATGTTCTGGAAAAGCGTAACCAGCACGTGGTGATCATGGGGGCTACCTCCGGTGATACCGGCTCGGCTGCTATTGAAGGCTGCCGTCGCTGCGAGCACGTGGATATCTTCATCCTGCATCCGCACCAGCGGGTGTCTGAAGTACAGCGCCGCCAGATGACCACGGTGCAGGGTGATAACATCCACAATATCGCAGTCAAAGGCAACTTCGACGACTGCCAGCGCATGGTGAAGGATAGCTTCGGCAACCAGTCCTTCCTGGGCGGCAAAACCCAGCTGGCGGCGGTGAACTCCATCAACTGGGCGCGGATCATGGCCCAGATCGTATACTACTTTCAGGCATCCCTGGCCCTGGGTGGCCCGGACCGCAGCATGGCGTTCTCGGTGCCCACCGGTAACTTCGGCGATATCTTTGCGGGCTACCTGGCCAAGAAAATGGGCCTGCCCATCAGCCAGCTGGTGATTGCCACCAACCGCAACGACATCCTGCATCGCTTTATGAGCGGCAACAAGTATGAGCAGCACCAGCTGGAGCATACCCTGTCGCCGAGCATGGATATCATGGTGTCCAGCAACTTCGAGCGCCTGTTGTTTGACCTGCACGGTCGTGATGGCGCTGCCGTGAAAGACCTGCTGGAGCGTGCCGCCAAGGGCCCGGTCAGCATCGAAGACTATCGCTGGAAGCACGCCCGCAAGCTGTTCGACAGCGATGCGGTGGACGACAAGACCACCTGCGATACCATCCGGGAAATTTACGAGCAGAACGAATACCTGCTGGACCCGCACACCGCCATTGGCGTGCGTGCCGCCCGCAACTGCCGTCGTGACAGTGCCGTGCCCATGATCACCCTGGGTACCGCCCACCCGGCCAAGTTCCCGGACGCCATCGCCGAATCCGGCCTGAGCGTGAAGCCCGAGCTGCCGGCCCACATGGCCGACCTGTTCGAGCGGGAAGAGCGTTATACCGTTCTGGACAACAGTGTGTCCGAGGTGCAGGGCTTTATTGCCAAGCATTGGAAGAACGCCTGATCCGGCATGACTCCTAAAAAGATCCTGCGTCGCCCCCAGCCGTCCGATGTGGCGGGCTGGGGGCAAAACCTGCCCCCCATCCTTCGCCGTCTGTACGCCGCCCGCGGTGTGCACTCCGACGACCAGCTCCAGTACACCCTGAAACACCTGGCTTCACCGATGCAGCTTCGCGGCATTGATCGCGCGGTTGAACTGCTGGCCGAGGCCATTGTGCAAAAACAGCGGGTGATGGTGCTGGGGGACTTCGATGCCGATGGCGCCACCAGTACCTCTGTAGCCATGCTCGGCCTGTCCATGCTGGGCGTGGCAGCCATCGACTTCCGGGTGCCGAGCCGCTTCTCCGATGGTTACGGCCTGACGCCGGGAATCATCCACCGGTTGCAGGAAGAAGGCGATTTGCCCGACTTGCTGGTGACCGTGGATAACGGCATCTCCGCCATCGAAGGCGTGCGTGCCGCCCGGGAGCTGGGTATCAAGGTTGTCATCACCGACCACCACCTGGCCGGTGACGAACTGCCAGACGCCGATGCCATCGTGAACCCCAATCAGCCCGGCTGCCCGTTCCTGAGCAAGAATGCCGCCGGCGTGGGTGTGATGTTCTATGTGCTGACAGCCCTGCGCAAACACCTGCGAGACAACAATCTGCTGCCGGACTCGGAGCCCAACCTGGGCAGCCTGCTGGACCTGGTGGCACTGGGAACCGTGGCCGACGTCGTGCCGCTGGACCACAACAACCGTATCTTCGTAGAGCAGGGCATCCGCCGCATCCGCAAGGGCGAGGCCAGACCGGGCATCCTGGCCCTGCTGGAAGTCGCTGGCCGCGACTACACCGAAATCAGCGCTACCGACCTCGGCTTTGTGGTGGGCCCGCGCCTGAACGCCGCCGGCCGCCTGGATGACATGAGCATCGGCATCGCCTGCCTGCTTGCCGATAGCCGCGACGAAGCCCTGCGCCTGGCCCGGGAACTGGACAACTTCAACCGCGAACGCCGCAGCATCGAAAAAGACATGAAAGCCCAGGCCCAGGACCTGCTGGCCTCCATGTCCCTCGACATCGAAGGCCTGCCCTGGGGCCTGGCCCTGTTCGACCAGGACTGGCACCAGGGCGTAATCGGCATCCTGGCCGCCCGAATCCGCGAACAAACCCATCGGCCGACCATCGCCTTCGCGCCCGACGACGACGGCGAACACCTCAAAGGCTCCGCCCGCTCCATCCCCGGCCTTCACATCCGCGACGCCCTGGCCGTGGTCGACGCGAAGAACCCGGGCCTGATGAAAAAATACGGCGGCCACGCCATGGCCGCCGGCATGACCATCGCCCGGGATGACCTGGAACGTTTCAGCAACGCCTTCGACCAGGCCGTGCGCGATACCCTGAAACCGGAAGACCTGGAAGCCGCCATCACCACCGACGGCCCCCTGGCCCCGGAAGAGCTGAACCTGGACACCGCCTACCTGCTGAAACGCGCCGGCCCCTGGGGCCAGCATTTTCCGGAGCCGGTATTTGACGGCGAATTCCGAGTGGTGAGCCAGCGGATTGTGGGCGAGAACCACCTGAAGCTGGTGCTGCAGCCGGTTGAGGGCGGGGGCATTATTGATGGCATTGCCTTCAATACCGGGCCTGAAGTGCCGGACTTTACCCGGAGTGGCGCGCGGGTGGTTTATAAGCCGGATGCTAATACGTTTCGGGGGCGGACCAATCTTCAGCTGCTGGTGGATTATCTGGAGCCTTTGTAGTGAATTTTTTGGCCACTAAATCCACGAAAGGGCACGAAAAAATAAGGGATTGAAAGATAAGAGTTTTTGCCACGGAAGACACGGAAGACACGGAAAGATATAAAGGGCAAAGAAGTAGCCGAAGACTCCCCGAACGCAGTCTGGGCGCAGGGTGGGTGGGAACCTTTCCGGGAGTATCGAAAACATGGATGTTTTCGTTAAGCGTACATGGACGTATTCACAGCGTCTCCCGGAAAGGTTCCCGCCCACCCTGTGCTTGCACCAGAGCCGAAGCCTCAGGGCCGGGCTCGGAACTCAGATACTCCGTACTTTCCGCTTGCTGATTTACCCCGCAAATTCCGGTAGAATCCGCCCTCTGTTTTTATCGCATCATTTTTCCAAAGCGAGACAAGGTTTCATGGAAATTAATCCCATAGTGACGAAGATCAAAGAGCTTCGCGAGCGCACTGAAGCGCTGAGGGGGTATCTTTGACTACGATCAGCGCAGTGAACGCCTGACCGAAGTCGAACGCGAACTCGAACAACCCACCGTCTGGGACGATCCCGAGCGGGCCCAGGCTCTGGGCAAAGAACGCTCAGACCTTGAACTGATCGTCAAAACCATCGACAACCTCACCAACGGCCTGGCGGACGCAGAAAGCCTGCTGGACATGGCCGTGGAAGAGGATGACGAAGGCACCGTTGAGGAAATCGAAGCCGATCTCGAAGGTCTCGATAAAGAACTCGAGAAGCTCGAATTCCGCCGCATGTTCTCCGGCGAAATGGACGCCAACAACGCCTACCTGGACATCCAGGCCGGCTCCGGCGGCACCGAAGCCCAGGACTGGGGCAATATGCTGCTGCGCATGTACCTCCGCTGGGCCGAGCGTCGTGGCTTTAAATCCGAGATCGTTGAACTGCAGGAAGGTGAAGTGGCGGGCATCAAGAGTGCCACCATTCACATCCAGGGCGACTACGCTTACGGCTGGTTGCGCACTGAAACCGGCGTCCACCGCCTGGTGCGTAAATCCCCGTTTGATTCCGGCAACCGTCGCCACACCTCTTTCTCTTCGGTATTTGTATCGCCGGAAGTGGACGACAGTTTCGAAATCGAGATCAACCCGGCGGATCTGCGAGTCGACGTTTACCGCGCCTCCGGTGCCGGTGGTCAGCACGTTAACCGGACCGAATCCGCGGTGCGACTGACCCACAACCCGACCGGGATTGTGGTGGCCTGCCAGGCCGGCCGAAGTCAGCACCAGAACAAAGACCAGGCCATGAAGCAGCTCAAGGCCAAGCTCTTTGAGCTGGAAATGCAGAAGCGCAACGAAGAGAAACAGAAAGCCGAAGACTCCAAGTCTGACATCGGCTGGGGTAGCCAGATCCGCTCCTACGTGCTGGATGACAGCCGTATCAAGGACCTGCGCACCAAGGTGGAAACCAGCAACACCCAGTCGGTGTTGGATGGTGACATCGACAAGTTTATTGAAGCCAGTCTGAAGATGGCGCTGTAATCAGCGCCATTCACCCACACCCGGACAATCCCGACTTCTTAGTGAGCCAAAATGACTGAACACACCCAGAACGCTGCACAGCCCGAGGACAACAAGCTGATTGCCGAGCGCCGCGCCAAACTGGCAAACATGCGTGAGCAGGGCAATCCGTTCCCGAACGACTTCCGTCGCGATGCCACCGCTGCCGAGCTGCAGGAAAAATACGGTGACAAATCCAAGGAAGAGCTGGAGTCCCTGGGCATCAAGGTGGCCATTGCCGGCCGCATGATGCTCGACCGCAAGGCGTTCAAGGTGGTTCAGGACATGACCGGCCGCATCCAGATCTATGCTTCCAAGGATGTCCAGAAGGACACCAAGCACTGGGATATGGGCGACATCGTGGGCGTGCGCGGTACCCTGTCGAAGTCTGGCAAGGGCGACCTGTACGTCACCATGGAAGACTACGTGCTGCTCACCAAGTCTCTGCGCCCGCTACCGGAGAAGCACAAGGGCCTGACCGACACCGAAGCCCGCTACCGTCACCGGTATGTGGACCTGATGGTGAACGAAGACAGCCGCCGCGTGTTCCATGCCCGGTCGAAGATCATCAACACCATGCGCCAGTACTTCACCGACCGTGACTTCATGGAGGTGGAAACCCCCATGCTGCAGGTGATCCCCGGTGGCGCTACCGCCCGTCCGTTTGTGACCCATCACAACGCCCTGGGTATCGATATGTACCTGCGGATTGCACCGGAGCTGTTCCTCAAGCGCCTGGTCGTCGGCGGCTTCGAGCGGGTGTTCGAGATCAACCGTAACTTCCGTAACGAGGGGCTGTCGACACGGCACAATCCCGAGTTCACCATGGTCGAGTTCTACCAGGCCTACGCCGATTACAACGACCTGATGGACCTGACCGAAGACATGCTGCGTACCATCGCGCAGAAAGTACTGGGCACCACCACCGTGGTGAACACCCGGGTACTGAAAGACGGCACCGAAGAAACCATCGAATACGATTTCGGCAAGCCGTTTGAGCGCCTGACGGTGGTAGACGCCATCCTGCGCTACAACCCGGACATCACCCGCGAGCAGCTGGCAGACGACGCCCAGGCCCGCGAAGTGGCGAAGAACCTGGGTATCCACGTGAAAGATATCTGGGGCCTGGGCAAGGTGCAGATCGAAATCTTCGAGGCCACCGCCGAGCATCGCCTGATGCAGCCGACGTTCATCACCGAGTACCCGAAAGAAGTGTCGCCCCTGGCCCGTTGCAAGGACAGCGACCCGTTCGTGACCGAGCGTTTCGAGTTCTTCATGGGCGGCCGCGAGATTGCCAACGGCTTCTCCGAGCTGAATGACGCCGAAGACCAGGCCGAGCGTTTCCAGGCCCAGGTGGCGGAGAAAGACGCCGGCGACGACGAAGCCATGTTCTACGATGACGACTACGTGATGGCGCTGGAATACGGCCTGCCGCCGACCGCCGGTGAAGGCATCGGTATCGACCGCCTGGCCATGCTGCTGACCGATTCGCCGTCCATCCGCGACGTTATCCTGTTCCCGGCCATGCGCCCGGAGCACAAGGCCGAGCAGAAGCCGGAAGGCGAGTAAGGCCATGCACCCCGCCGAGGCACTGGCTCAGCAACTGAAGCCCGGTCGCGGCTGGGACCAGTGGCTGGCGGACGAGTTCCGTCAGCCCTACATGCGGCAACTGGCCGAGTTCCTGGCCGCCGAGGAACAGGCCGGCAAGGTGCTGTTTCCGCCAAGACATCTGTGTTTCAACGCCCTGAACAGCACGCCGCTGGATAAAGTGAGCGTGGTGATTCTGGGGCAGGATCCCTACCACGGCCCCGGCCAGGCCCATGGCCTGTGTTTTTCGGTCCGGCCGGATGTGCCTCCGCCACCGTCCCTGGTGAATATCTTCAAGGAAATTGAAACGGATCTTGGCCACCCGCGGCCCGATCACGGCTGCCTGCAAACCTGGGCTGGGCAGGGTGTGCTTTTGCTGAATGCGGTACTGACCGTGGAGCAGGGCAATGCTGGCGCCCATCAGGGCAAAGGCTGGGAAACCTTTACCGATAAGGTGATCGAAACCATCAATCGCGAGCGCGACGATGTGGTGTTCCTGCTCTGGGGCAGCTACGCCCGCAAGAAAGGCCGGCATATCGATCGCAACCGTCACCTGGTGCTGGAAGGGCCGCATCCGTCGCCCCTGAGTGCCTACCGGGGCTTCTTCGGCTGCAGTCACTTCTCCCGGGCCAATGACTGGCTGCTCAGCCGGAACCGGCCTGCGATCGACTGGAGCCTGCCACCGAAGGCCGAATTGCTACAGCGTTACGGCAAGCAATAATCAGCTTGCCGGATCAGCTTCCCGCTCCGGTACCGGGTAGGGCAAGTCGAGCACTTCGAGTTGGCAGGAGTCGTTACCTTCCAGGCTCAGTGCCGACTTGTCCGCATCATGGCGCAGAACGGCCAGCAGCTCGCCCCCGTTGTCTGAGGTCATCACTGCATTGACCACATCCCCGGCCTTTTTGTCGCCTGCCAGCAGGTTGCTGCCAGCTTCAGGCGCCTGGGTGCAGCCGGTAAAGGCTAGCCTGTACAGGCTCTTCTTCAGCTGGCCGAGGAAATGCATGCGGGCGATCACTTCCTGCCCGGTATAGCAGCCTTTCTTGAAATGCACGCCCTGAAGATGCTGCAGGTTCAGCATTTGCGGTACGTAGGCTTCCACGGTGGTTGGTGTCAGCCAGGGCACGCCGGCGGCGATGCTGGCGGCGTTCCAGTCGTTTATGGTCAGCTCGGGAAGCGCTTCGGGTAATTCGGCAGCACCTTCCGGTAGCCACCATTCGTATCGGGGTAAAGCCCCGGCGCTGTCCTCAATGCGGATCAGGTAGCCGTTCTCTGTAGCCACTATATCGCCCGGGCTGCCCAGTGTGGCGGCGTTGTCTCCGGCAACCGCCACGGCGGCCTCCTGGCCCAGCAGGCCGATAATCCGGGCCTGCTCTACGACATCCATGCGGGTACCGCGGAACAGCATCAGGTATTTCTTCAGCTGGCCCAGGGTGGCGTCTGACAGTTCCCGGTCCAGGTCCATCAGCAGGTCCTGCTGGTCCCGCACCAGGCGGGTCAGGCAGTAGGCGCGGCCTTTTGGCGTGCTGGCTGCGGCCCGGCGTGATTGTTGGGGGGTAACGTCGTCCACGTGCTGGGAAAACTGGCCCTGAACAAACTTGTCGGTGCCCGGGCCGCTGATGCGGACCATGACCCTGTGCTCAAGCACCGCGTAACCATGTTGGTTGGCGGTGGTGGGGCGGTTGTTCATAAAGCTCTCCGCAATAGGGTGGAAAATTCGTTAAGCCGTTGTTGGCCGGCCGGCTCTCAGCCACATCCGTAACCGGCGAAAATCGGTCTCCGGGGCGTTGGCGCCAAACAGGGAGCTGGCACCGAGAACCAGTACAAACATAGTTCTGGACGTGGTGTCTGCAGGGCGAAGTTTCAAGGCCAGGAAGGAGGCGCCGAGGCTGCTCGAACCGCAGATTCTTACAGTGCGGGTTTCCCCGTTTGCCAGCTGGCAGGTGAGGGTGTCGGCGTCAGATTGCAGGGCAACAATGGCGCCAGGGCCCTGTAACAGCCCGCAACGCTGGAACTGGCGAACAGCCATGATCCCTGCAGGCGCCAGCAGCAACAGCAGCCAAAGACTGCTGGCCGGGGCAGCGACGAGGCTGAACACCATCAGTACCAGCCAGGGCAGGGCAGCCAGTATGCCGGCCGCCCGTGAAGGGGAAAGTCTCAGTTCAATCCGGCTGGACACGGTTCAGGATGATCTCCACGATCCGCTGCAGATCCGGGTCCTGCGGCTTGCTGCGCTGCATGAACCACTCGAACATGTCGGTGTCTTCGCAGCTCAGCAGCTTGCGATAGCGCTCCTGGTCTTCCGGATCGAGATCCCGGTAGGCTTCTTCCAGAAACGGCAGCAGCAGTACATCCAGCTCGAGCATGCCCCGGCGGCTGTGCCACCACAGGCGGTGAAAGTCGGTATGGTCGTTGGATGCGTTGGTGTCAGACATAGTCGATTGCCTTGAAAACAGAATGGAATCTCCCGGTCAGGGAGACAGCGTGCGATAGGTGGTGGGTACCAGGACCGTGTCTTGCGGATCGTTCAGCATGCCCGGGTAGTCCAGTGTGTAGTGCAGGCCCCGGCTTTCCTTGCGTTGCAGGGCCGAGCAGATGATCAGGTCTGCTACGGTAACCAGGTTACGCAGCTCGATCAGGTCATTGGTTACCCGGTAATTGCTGTAGAACTCGCCGATTTCCCGGGACAGCAGGTCGACCCGGTGCTTGGCCCGCTGTAATCGCTTGGTGGTGCGTACAATGCCCACGTAGTCCCACATGAAGTGGCGAAGTTCGTCCCAGTTGTGGGAGATCACAACGTCTTCATCGGAATCCCGTACCTGGCTTTCATCCCAGTCCGGTGCTGCGGGCGGTGCCGGAATATCCGATTCCCGGCGGGTGATATCGGCAGCGGCGGCGCGGCCGTACACCAGGCATTCCAGCAGGGAGTTGCTGGCCATGCGGTTGGCGCCGTGCAGGCCGGTGAAGGCTGCTTCCCCCACCACATAGAGCTGGTTGATGTCGGTGCGGGCGCGTTCGTCGCTGACAATGCCACCACAGGTGTAGTGGGCCGCAGGCACCACCGGAATAGGCTCCCTGGTGATGTCGATGCCAAAGCCCAGGCACTTCTCGTAAATGGTCGGGAAGTGGTGCTTGATGAAGTCTGCCGGTTTGTGGCTGATGTCCAGGTACAGGTGGTCTGCACCCAGGCGCTTCATTTCATGGTCGATGGCCCGGGCGACGATGTCCCGGGGCGCCAGCTCGGCGCGTTTGTCGAAACGGTCCATAAACCGGCTGCCGTCTGGCAGCTTCAGTACACCACCTTCACCGCGAACGGCTTCGGTAATCAGGAATGACTTGGCGTGCGGGTGGTACAGGCACGTAGGGTGGAACTGGTTGAATTCCATGTTGGCGACCCGGCAGCCGGCCCGCCAGGCCATGGCAATACCATCGCCGGAAGCACCGTCCGGGTTGGTGGTGTACCGGTAAGCCTTGGAGGAGCCGCCGGTGGCAATCACGGTAAACCGGGCCCGGAACAGTTCCACGTGGTTGTCTTCCAGGTTCAGGATATAGGCGCCCACGCAGCGGTTGCCCGGCAAGGCCAGTTTGCGGTTGGTGATCAGGTCTACCGCCACCCGGCCGGATTTCAGGTCGATATTCGGGCGCGCCGCAGCCTGGCTGGCCAGGGTGGTGGATACCGCATGGCCGGTGGCATCGGCGGCATGGAGGATGCGCCGGTGGCTGTGCCCGCCTTCACGGGTCAGGTGGTAGTCGGCGCCATCGTCCTGGCGGGTGAACTCGACACCGGATTCAATCAGCCACTCGATGCTTTCCTTGCTGTGCTCCACGGTAAAGCGCACGGCGTCTTCGTGGCACAGGCCACCGCCGGCGTTAAGGGTGTCCTGTATGTGGTTTTCCACCGAGTCGGTATCGTCGAGCACTGCCGCAATGCCGCCCTGGGCCCAGAGTGTGGCGCCCGAACTGATGTCGGCCTTGCTGACCACGCACACCCTGAGGTGTTCCGGCAGGTTGAGCGCTACGGTCAGGCCGGCAGCGCCGCTGCCGATAATGAGAACGTCGTATTCGTAGGACTGTGGCATTGAGTCGATGTCGCGGGCCATAATGTGGACGTGTATTGAACTAAACTTTGCGCTTGCTGTCTATTTGGCCTGAACGAACGCAGGAAAATGCCCAATGACTCAAGCAAATCTTGCCAAGGCCAGAAAGCCAGTGGCCAGCAACAGGGGACACACTGCTGTTTCGTCCATGACACCTGATAAAGACTGGAATCCCGGTGAGCAGTCCGACAGCCAGACGGACCTGCAATTGGTACGCAAGGTCCGTAACGGCGACCGTGCGGCCTTCGACCTGCTGGTGGTGAAATACCAGTCGCGCGTGGCCTCTATTATCAGCCGCTATGTCTACGACAGCCAGGAAGTCATGGATCTGGCCCAGGAAACCTTTGTCAAAGCCTACCGGGCGATTGACCGTTTCCGGGGCGACAGTGCGTTCTATACCTGGTTGTACCGGATTGCTGTTAACACCGCCAAAAACTACCTTGAAGCCCGGGGGCGCAGACCTCAGGGCTCGGCCGATGCTGCCGAAGCCGAAAACTTTGATGATGGCAGTCGCCTGCGCGACGTCGCCTCGCCAGAGCGGCTGCTGCAGCGGGAGCAATTACAGAAAGCCCTGACCGAAGCCATCGCCGGTTTGCCGGAGGAACTTCGGTCTGCGTTTCTGCTCAGAGAGTATGACGGCCTGAGCTACGAAGACATTGCCCGGATTCTGGAGTGTCCGATAGGAACCGTTCGTTCCCGGATATTCAGGGCGCGGGATGCAGTGGATCGCCAGTTGGCGCCGCTGCTGAATCATTCAGAGATATAAACGAGGTTGCACCTGATGGATGATCGTCTCAGAGAGACCCTGTCAGCGATGATGGACGACGAAGCGGATGAACTGTCGGTTCGGCGCTTGTTGTCCCATGCCAACCAGGACGAAGTCCGGGATCAATGGCAGCGCTGGCAGCAGGTCCGGGATCTGATGCACGAAAACCACGGCCCGGCGGAAGGCCTGGATATCGCCTCTGCTGTGCGTGAGCAGCTTGATGGCCGGAGCCGCCGCGAGGTAGCTGCCAGTGAGGTTGCCCGGTCGCCGCGCCGGCGCTGGCACATGCCGGTCGCTGCCATGGTAGTGATGGCGCTGGTGGTCGGCTTTGGTGCCGGTGCCGGCTGGGATTCCCGACCGGGTGACGTTCCCGCAGCCATCGCGGGGCAGGGTGCGGTTGCACCGGTTGCCTTACCATCGGCTGTGGAAGAGGTGGCCCTGCAGCGCCTGGATGAAGAACAACTGCAGCAGATGCGCCAGTATCTGCTTGAGCATGCGCAGCACAACAGCGTGGGCGCCGGGCGCGGTTCGGTAGGCTATGCACGCCTGGTCAGTGCCAGCGGCGGTTATTGAGTTTGGAGCAGTTTCAATGATGGTTCCGGTTGGCATTAATGTCAGGTTGGTGGGTACTGCGCTGGTGACAGTTCTGGTATTGCTTTTTGCCATGCAGCCGGTAAAGGCCGACGAGTCGCCCGCTGATCCGGACCCGGCCATGGCCTGGCTGGAGCGCATGGGCCCGGCCCTGAATATGACGTCTTATCGCGGTGTGTTTGTTTATGCCCGGGGCGACCGGGTTCACTCTATGCGCATCGCCCACCGCTACCGGAACGGCCGGGTGGAAGAGCGCCTGGTGATGCAGGACGGTGGCAGCGGAGAGATTGTCCGCAAAGGCATGAATGTAGTGTGCGTGTTGCCGGATCGTGGCCGGATCAGCCTGGAAGAAGTCATTCCCTCCGGCCCGTTTGCCGAGGCCTTTACCAGCCAGTTGATGCCCTTCGGGCAATGGTATCAGCCGGAACTGATCGGTGAAGACCGGGTGGCGGGATACGATGTGGTTACCGTGGCCCTGACCGCCCGAGACAGCGATCGTTACAGCCACCGGTTGTGGCTGGAGAAAGAAACGGCTCTGCTGGTGAAAAGCCATGTGCGCAACGCTGACGGTGAGGTGCTGGAGCATTTCCAGTTCACCAACCTGGACATAACCGGCGACATTCCCGATGAAGAGTTCGAAGTGCAGACCCGGGGCCGGGAAATTACCCGCACGCTCGACGACGCCGGCCAACCCCGGCAATCGATGATAGCGCGCATGAACGGCTGGACCCTGAACTGGCGCCCCGAGGGCTTTGAGCCCGCAGCAGCGCCTCGTTCCGGCAAGGGCAAGGCAGTTGCTTTCTCTGATGGCCTGGCGGCGTTTTCGGTATTTGTTGAACCCATGGGCCGGCTGAAAATGCCCACCGGGGCGTCCAGAATCGGTGCTACCACCGTATATATGCGTGAGGTGGCAGTAAATGAACGTGCGTTCCTGATCGCGGTGGTGGGAGAGATCCCGCCAGCCACGGCACGAAAGGTGGCCGATGGTGTGAAAATTGACGGCGCCCTTGGCCTGGTGTCTGAACGATGATCACTGAAACCGGCAAAGTGGTTGCCCTCAAGGGCGACCGGGCCTGGGTGCAGACTATCCGCACCAGCGCCTGCCAGAGTTGTTCGGCCCGCTCCGGTTGCGGCCAGCGGGCACTGGCGTCTGTATCCGGTGGGCGTGCAAACCAGATACTGGTGGCCAACACCGTGGATGCCCGGGTGGGCGATGAAGTGGTGATCGGAGTGGATGAGCAATCGGTGCTGACCGCTTCGCTGGCGGTATACGGGCTGCCCCTTGTGCTGATGGTGCTGGGCAGTATCGGGGCCTATCGGTGGCTGGGGGCGACGGACCTTGTCGCGATTACCGGCGCGCTGGCGGGCCTGGCTGCGGGCTTTGTCGCAGTCAGACACTGGCAGTCCGGCTCCGGTGACCGGTTTGAACCGCGCCTTGTGAGGGTCAACCGTATCGCAACGGTGAACTGTCTCTGAGTCCTACCGTTTTTTAAGTTGAAAATCAGAGGCCTGACCCCAGAATTAACGCTGTATCACAGTCATAACAGGGGGTTGTAGATGTCGAGAACAAACACAAAAGCTGCCCGGTTGTCCCCGGTCCTGAAGCCCTGGCCGGTGCTGGGCGCACTGCTGATGTTGTCAGCACTGGTGTCGGTATTCTGGAGTCAGGACCTGGCGGCCCGCGGCTTGCCGGACTTCACCGAGCTGGTGGAGGAAAATTCCAGTGCCGTGGTCAACATAAGCACCACAACGGATCCGCAAAGCAGCGGCTCCCGCTTCCAGGGTATGCCCTTCGACGAACGCCAGTTCGAGCAGCTGCCCCCGTTCCTGCAGGATTTCTTCCGTGGCCCCCAGTCGCCGTTTGGCGGGTCTCCCCATTCCCCGCAGCCCAGCCGTTCCATGGGCTCCGGTTTCATTGTTTCCAAAGACGGCTACGTGTTGACCAATAACCACGTGGTGGAGGGTGCAGACGAAGTGATCGTGCGCCTGAATGATCGCCGGGAGTTCAAGGCGGTTATCGTAGGCACAGATCCACGCTCTGACATGGCAGTGCTGAAAATCGACAACGGTGATGACCTGCCGGTGGTCAGTGTTGGTCGTTCTCAGGATCTCAAGGTCGGTGAGTGGGTGTTTGCCATCGGATCGCCGTTCGGGTTCGACTACACGGTAACTGCGGGCATTGTCAGCGCGCTTGGCCGCTCCCTGCCATCTGAAAACTATGTGCCGTTTATCCAGACCGACGTTGCCATCAACCCCGGCAACTCTGGCGGGCCGCTGTTCAACCTGGATGGTGAGGTTGTCGGCATCAACTCCCAGATTTACACCCGCTCCGGTGGCTTCATGGGGGTATCGTTTGCCATTCCCATTGACGATGCCATGAGCGTATTTCGCCAGATCCGGGACGAAGGCAGTGTGGCCCGGGGCTGGTTGGGTGTGTTGATCCAGGAAGTAAACCGAGACCTGGCCGAGAGTTTTGGCCTGAAGCGCCCCCGCGGTGCCCTGATTGCTGAAGTGATGGAAGGCTCTCCCGCTGAAAGCGGTGGCCTGCAGTCTGGCGATATTGTCCTCGAGTTCAATGGCGAAGCTGTCCAGCGTTCCTCAGACCTGCCGCCCATGGTGGGTCGCACTGCGGTGGGCGAGTCGGCCCGGTTGACCGTGTTGCGCGAAGGCCGGGAGATGGACCTGGATGTCGAAATCGGTCGCTTGCCGGAAGACGGTGAAACCGCAGCCAGCCCGGAAGTAGGCAGCAACGGGAACAGCGGCGCCAACCCCCTGGGGCTGGCGGTCGAGTCGCTGAATGATGAAATGGCCCGGGCAGCGGGCGTCGACGGTGGGGTGCTGGTGTCCGGTGTTGGCCAGGGCGCTGCCTACGAGGCCGGAATTCGCCCACGGGATATCATCACCGAAATCAACCGCAAGCAGGTGCGTTCGGTTGACGAGTTCCGCAAGGTGGTGGCGGGCCTGCCGGATAACCGGGCCGTTTCGGTACGCATCGTGCGCCAGGGCCGGGCTATCTACCTGGTGATGAAGCCCTGACCTGATCGCTGGCGTTCGACAGCTCACAAAGCCCCTGACGTGGTTCACGACACGCTCAGGGGCTTTTGCTATACTTTTTCGACCGATAATAACGATGGCTATGGCACGGATCGCCGGAAATGATGACAAAAAAGGAACTCCCCCTCCGTAAGTTGCTGAAATTCCGGAACGCCTGGGTTGCCTGGGGCGTGTTCCTGGTTTCAGTCATTGCCACCATTCTGCTCTGGCAATTATCCATCCGCCTGGTGGAAGATCGCACCGAGGCCCGCTTCCGTACCCAGTCCCTTCAGCTGAGAACTGCCATTGAAGAGCGTTTGCTCAATTACGAGCAGGTGCTGGCCGGCAGCGCCGGGCTGTTCGCTGTCAGTGGCCGCGTTACCCGAGAGCAGTGGAGCGAGTACGTCAATAAAGTGGACATCAACCGTTACTACCCGGGCATTGAGGGTATCGGTTTTGTCGAGCGCATTGGCGTGCGACAGATGGCGGATCACATCTCTTCGGTGCGGGCCCAGGGGATATACGATTACCTGGTCCGGCCGCTGGGCAAGGGGCCCTACTATTACCCCATGGTGTATATGGAGCCGGGTACCGACAGGAACCGGCGGGCACTGGGGTACGATGCGTTCAGTGACCCGGTGCACCGGAGTGCCATGGAGCGGGCGCGGGATGCCGCAGTGCCTATGGTTACCGGCAAGGTGGTGCTGGTGCAGGAATCGGTTGATGAAGACCAGGCCGGCTTTCTCATGTATTACCCGGTTTTTCAGGGCGGTGAGGTGCCGGAAATCCGGGCCGAGCGACGCATGATGCTGGCGGGCTATGTGTTCAGTGCCTTTCGTATGAACAGTCTGTTTGACGGCATTGTCGGGCTGATCTCCCCGTTCCTGGACGTTCGCATCTACGATAACGGCGTAGTGTCCCGCGACACCCTGATGTACGGCTCCAACCTCGGTTCCCTGGAAAACGATTTCAGTTTTGAAATGAGCCAGACCGTGTCGCTCGGTGGCCGGGACTGGTTGCTGCAAACCCGCTCTACCCCGGCCTTTGATTACCTGGCCTCTGACGCGCGCCCGCCGATTGTGCTGGGCTCCGGCTTGGCCATCAGCCTGTTACTCTGGCTGTTTGCCCTCGCCCTGATCCGTTCGCGGATGATTGCCCAGGCCAGCGCCGGCCGTTACCGGGCCATTACCGAGGGGGCTGCCAACGTAACGCTGGTCCTGGATGAAGAGGGCCATGCCCTGTATGCCAGCCCCTCCAGCAAGGATATTCTGGGCTTTGATCCGGACGCCGTTGATCAGCTGGAGTTTGAACAGCTGGTGCATGCTGACGACTGGTCGGCCCTGAAGCGCGGTTTCAAGGATGCCATGGCAGAGCCGGGCAAGCAGATGCCGGTGGTGCGGGCCAGGATACGGGATGCCCAAAGCCGCTGGCGCGATATGGAGGGCACCTACACCGCCATGCTGACGGTTCCCGGGGTGAATGGCGTTGTGCTCAGCCTGCGGGACCTTACCCAGCTGAAGGCGGCCCAGTCAGAATTGCATCGCCTGGCCTTCTACGATCCGCTGACCGGGCTGGCAAACCGGCAGCTGTTCCGGGATCGACTGGACCATGTGGTGCGCCGTTGCCGGCGCAGTGGTGAGCCGGCCACCCTGATGTTCCTGGACCTGGACGGGTTCAAGCGAATCAACGACACCCTGGGCCATGACGCCGGTGACGAACTGCTGTGCCAGGTGGCTCAATGGCTGCAGGGCTGTGTCCGGGAAGAAGATTCGGTGGCGCGGCTGGGTGGTGACGAATTTGTGGTACTGCTTTCGCGTATTAGCGATTCTGACGCTGCAGGGCGGGTCGCCGAGTCGATTCTGCGCCGGCTTTGCCAGCGTATCCGCCTGAACGAACACGAGGTAGGAGTAACCGTCAGTATCGGGATAACCATGATTCCCGACGACAGCGAAGATGCCGGCACCCTGATGAAATACGCAGACCTGGCCATGTACCGGGCCAAGGAAGTCGGCCGCAACACCTATCAGTTCTTTACCCCGGCGATGAATATCAAGGCGGCCAGGCGGCTGTTGCAGCAGGAAGAGCTGGCAACCGCCCTGGAAGGTGACCGGTTTGTGCTGCATTACCAGCCGAAACTGGACCTGGCCAGCCAGCGGGTAATCGGGGTAGAGGCCTTCCTGCGTTGGCATCATCCGGAAAAGGGATTGGTATCGGCGCAGCAGTTTATCAGCCTGGCCGAGGAAACCGGCCTGATCATCCGGCTCGGTGAGCTCGCCCTGCGCCAGGCCTGCATCCAGGTGCAGGCGCTGGAGCGGGCGGGCTTTGAATCCCTGAAAATGGCGGTGAACTTCTCGGTACGGCAGCTCACAGATTCCGGTTTCCCGGACCTGATGCGCCGGGTGATTACTGAAACCGGGGTATCACCGGACCGGCTGGAGCTGGAAATGCCTGCCGAGTTGCTCAATGAAGACCCGAGACTGGTGCGGGAGTTGCTGGTGTCGTTGAGTGATCTTGGTGTGTGCCTGATCCTGGACGACTTCGGCACCGGTTCCTGCTCTCTGGCTGCCCTGCAGCAGTTACCGCTGAACGTGATCAAGATTGATCACCGGTTTATCCGGGACATTCCCTACAATGTCAGCGCTACCGACGTAGCCTCGGCCGTTATCGCCCTGGCGCACCAGCTGCACCTGACCGTTGTGGCGGAAGGGGTGGAAACCATGCAGCAGCTTAACTTCCTGAAATCCGCCGGTTGTGCCCAGGGGCAGGGTAACCTGTTCAGCTATCCGCTGGACGAAGATGCCCTGATCGGGTTCCTGATTCGCCAGTACGAGAAGCCGCTGATTTCCTGATCATGGCAATGACGGCCGGTAACCGGTAAAATCACGCCGTTCCCGGATCCCGGTAGCGGCCCCTCCGGGCTCAATCCTACGTCTTATATGAGTAATCATTGTCTGTGACTGAACTGAGCCGAATCCGTAACTTTTCCATTATTGCCCACATCGACCACGGTAAATCCACGCTGGCGGACCGCTTTATCCAGATTTGCGGTGGCCTGACGGACCGTGAAATGGCCGAACAGGTCCTGGACTCCATGGACCTCGAACGGGAACGGGGCATCACCATCAAGGCCCAGAGCGTAACGCTCAACTACACCGCCAAAGATGGTGAAACCTACAAGCTGAATTTTATCGATACCCCTGGCCACGTGGATTTTTCCTACGAGGTGTCCCGCTCACTGTATGCGTGCGAAGGCGCGCTGCTGGTGGTGGATGCCGGGCAGGGTGTCGAGGCCCAGTCTGTGGCCAACTGTTACACCGCCATCGAGCAGGGGCTGGAAGTTGTCCCGGTCCTGAACAAGATGGACCTGCCGCAGGCCGAGCCCGACCGGGTAGCCGCCGAAATCGAGGACATTATCGGAATCGACGCCACTGACGCCGTGCGCTGCAGCGCCAAGAGCGGCCTGGGCGTCGAGGATGTGCTGGAAGACCTGATCAAGAAGATTCCACCCCCCAAAGGGGATCGCAGTGCACCGCTGCAGGCGCTGATCATCGACTCCTGGTTTGATAACTACCTGGGTGTTGTGTCACTGGTGAGGGTCACCGAAGGGGTGCTGCGCAAGGGCGACAAGATTGTCATCAAGTCCACCAAGAAAGCGTGGAACGCGGACAAGGTCGGTATTTTCAACCCGAAGCCTACCGATACCAATGTCCTGGAAGCCGGCGATGTGGGCTTCGTGGTGGCGGGCATCAAGGACATTCACGGGGCACCGGTGGGCGACACCATCGTGCACCAGAAGTTTGCTGAAGAAACCCCGATGCTGCCGGGCTTCAAGAAAGTGAAGCCGCAGGTGTACGCCGGTTTGTTCCCGGTCAGCGCCGATGATTACGACGATTTCCGGGATGCCCTGGAAAAGCTGACCCTGAACGATGCTTCGCTGTTTTTCGAGCCGGAAAACTCCGATGCCCTGGGCTTCGGCTTCCGCTGTGGCTTCCTGGGCATGTTGCACATGGAGATTATCCAGGAGCGACTCGAGCGGGAGTATGACATTGACCTCATTACCACCGCGCCCACGGTTATCTACGAAGTGGTCACCAAGCAGGGTGAGACCCTGTCGGTGGACAACCCGTCCCGGCTGCCGGATATTGGCTCCATCGAGGAAATGCGCGAGCCGATCGTAGAGGCCAATATCCTGGTGCCCCAGGAACACCTGGGTAACGTGATTGCCCTGTGCGAGGAAAAGCGCGGCGTTCAGAAGAACATGCACTTTATGTCCACCCAGGTGCAGGTCAGCTATGAGTTGCCCATGGCGGAAGTGGTGATGGATTTCTTCGATCGCATCAAGTCAGCGAGCCGGGGCTTTGCCTCACTGGATTACCACTTTGTGCGTTTCCAGACGGCCAACCTGGTGCGGCTGGATGTGCTGATCAACGGCGAGCGGGTAGATGCCCTGGCCCTGATCGTTCACAAAGACCTGGCCCACCGCAAGGGCCGGCAGCTTGTCGAAAAGATGAAAGAGCTGATTCCGCGGCAGATGTTCGATATCGCCATCCAGGCTGCGATCGGCACCCAGGTGGTGTCCCGGGTAACCGTTAAGGCCCTGCGCAAGAACGTAACGGCCAAGTGTTACGGTGGTGACGTCAGCCGTAAGAAGAAACTGCTTCAGAAGCAGAAGGAAGGTAAAAAACGTATGAAGCAGCTGGGCAATGTCGAGGTGCCTCAGGAAGCGTTTCTTGCCGTGTTGAAAGTCGATAACTAAAACTAAGGCGCCCGGATGGACATTGATTTTCCACTGGTACTGGTAGTTCTGACATTGGTAACCGGTGTGATCTGGCTTGCCGACAAACTGGTTTTGAAGAAGCGGCGCCTGGCCGCGGCGGGGGCAGAGGATGCCCCCGCCGAGGAAGCACCGGCCGAACCCTGGCTGGTAGATATCAGCCGGTCGTTCTTTCCGGTGCTGGCCGTGGTGCTGGTGCTACGGTCATTCCTGGTTGAGCCGTTCCAGATTCCCTCGGGTTCCATGTTGCCCACCCTGGAAGTGGGCGACTTCATCCTGGTCAACAAGTATGCCTACGGCCTGCGCCTGCCGGTTGCCGGTACCAAGGTTGTTGAAATCGGCGATCCGGAGCGGGGCGATGTGATGGTGTTTCGTTACCCTGAAGACGGTTCCACCAACTACATCAAGCGGGTGATCGGCCTTCCGGGTGACCATATCCGCTACCGTAACAAGCAGCTGTTCATCAACAACGAGCCGGTGGCCCGGGACTTTGTGGCGCGTCTGCCGCCGATGGAACGCTGGCGCGAGCAGCTGGGGCCGGTAGAGCATGATGTGTACCTGACCATGGGCCGTGTGAGCGGTACCGGTGAGGGCGAATGGGTGGTGCCGGAAGGGCATTACTTTGTTATGGGCGACAATCGCGACAACAGTAACGACAGCCGATTCTGGGGCACCGTGCCGGACGACCTGGTGGTGGGCAAGGCCTTTGCAATCTGGATGCACTGGAAATCGCTGACAAGTCTGCCATCTTTTGATCGAGTAGGCTCTATTGAGTAATCCATTGTTCCGGAGACAGAAAAGAATGAATAACAAAACTCCTGCAGGCCTGAAAAAGCAGCAAGGCGGCGCACTGGCCATGATGATCATCGCGCTGTTCTTCGGTGCGCTGCTCACCCTGGCGATCAAGATCGGGCCGGCCTACATTGATGACATTACCATCCAGGAAGCACTGGAAAGCCTGGAAGGTACCGAAGGCCTTGAGCAGATGGGGCCGGCACAGGTACGCACACTGATCAACAAACGCTTGAGCGTCAATAACGTCCGGGGCTTCGATGCCAAGAACATCACTGTGGAAAAGAACGGTGAGTTTGTGGTGATCAAGGTGGACTATGAGGTTCGCAACAATATCATCGGGAATGTGGACAGCATTGTTCATTTCCAGCACGAGTATGAGTTAGAGGGCAAGTGAGTTCACAACCAGATCTTGATCAGTTACAGCGCCGGATCGGCTACCAGTTCAGGGAGCCTGAACGGTTGCTGCTGGCGCTGACCCACCGAAGCTACGGCAACCAGAACAATGAGCGGCTGGAGTTTCTGGGCGATTCTATCGTGAATATGGTGATCGCCGAACACCTGTTCCTCCACTTCGAAAAAGCCCGGGAAGGCCAGCTGAGTCGCCTCCGGGCACGCATGGTCAAAGGCGTGACCCTGGCGGAAATCGGCCGGGAGTTCCAGCTCGGCCAGTACCTGCGCCTGGGTTCCGGTGAACTCAAAAGCGGTGGTTATCGCCGGGAGTCCATCCTGGCGGATGCCGTGGAATCCATCATCGGGGCCATTTATCTGGACAGTGATTTTCACACCTGCCGCGAGCAGGTGCTGCGCTGGTTCAAGGAGCGGCTGGCGAAACTGGATATCCAGGATACCCAGAAAGATCCGAAAACCCGGTTGCAGGAATACCTGCAGTCCCGGCAGTTCCCGTTACCCCGGTATGAAGTGATTTCCGTGGACGGCGAAGCCCACAACCAGACCTTCCATGTGTCCTGCGCCCTGCCGTCACTGGATCGGAAAACCTCCGGCACCGGCAGCAGTCGCCGTATTGCTGAACAGCAGGCCGCCCGCAGTGCCCTGAAACAACTGGGCGTGGAGAACGACTGATGAATGATATTACCCGCCCGGAGAATCCGGACAGCCGTTGTGGCTTCGTAGCCATCGTGGGGCGCCCCAACGTGGGCAAGTCCACGTTGCTGAACCATATTCTCGGCCAGAAGCTGAGTATTACCTCCCGCAAACCCCAGACCACGCGCCATCAGGTGCTGGGCATCAAGACCGTGGGTCCGGTGCAGGCCATCTATGTAGACACCCCGGGCATGCACGAAGAAGAGCCCCGGGCCCTGAACCGCTACATGAACAAGGCTGCGACATCGGCCCTGATCGATGTAGACGTTGTGGTGTTTGTGGTGGACCAGCTCGCCTGGACCAGCGCCGACGAGATGGTGCTGGAAAAGCTGAAGCGCCTGAAGTGCCCGGTCATCCTTGCGGTTAACAAGGTCGACAAGATCGAGAAGCGGGATTTGCTGCTGCCACATCTGGAAACGCTGTCGAAGAAGCGGGAATTCGCCGAGATTATTCCGCTGTCGGCCCTGAAAGAGACCAACCTGAAACCACTGGAAGAAGCGGTGGGCCGGTATCTGCCGGCGAGTGTGCATTTCTATCCGGATGACCAGATTACGGATCGCAGCGAGCGTTTCATGGCTTCGGAAATGGTGCGTGAGAAAATCACCCGGCAACTGGGTGCGGAATTGCCGTATTCCGTGGCAGTCGAAATTGAAGAGTTCAAGCATCAGGGCAAAACCTTGCATATTTCAGCCCTGATCCTGGTCGAGCGTGAAGGCCAGAGGAAAATCATCATCGGTGATAAGGGCGAGCGCCTGCGCCAGATTGGCCAGGATGCCCGTATGGATATGGAGAAGATGTTCGGCTGCAAGGTGATGTTGCGGCTGTGGGTCAAGGTCAAGCGGGGCTGGGCAGACAGCGACCGGGCCCTGAAAAGTCTGGGCATGAGCGACTTCTGAGGCCGCCATGGTGGCCTCGAAGGGAGCTGTGCAGCAGGAGCCGGCGTATGTGATCCACCGCCGGCCCTGGCGGGAAACCGCCCTGCTGGTAGACCTGTTCACCCTCAACCATGGCCGCATGAGCCTGGTTGCCCGGGGTGCCAACAGTGCAAAAAGCCCCCTCAAGGCCCAGCTGCAGCCGTTTCAGCCTTTGCTGGTCGACTGGACCGGCCGCAGTGACCTGAAAACCCTGGTGCAGCTGGAAGTGCGCTCTGCACCGTTGCTCAGGCAGACCCTGTCGCTCTACAGTGGCCTTTACATCAACGAGTTGCTGCAACGGGTCTTGCCGGTTGCCGATCCTTATCCCACCCTGTTCGCCAGCTATATCGATACTCTGCAAGCCCTGACCGGCCTGGCCGGCCGGGGTGAACTGGAGCCCTTGCTGCGTCGCTTCGAGCGGGAGTTCTGTTCCGCGCTGGGCTATGACTTTGCCTGGGACCAGGCCACCGATACCGGCTTGCCGGTCAGCGCCGGCCAGGTATACGGGTACGACCCGGCCCAGGGCATTGTGTCGGCGGCCAGCCGGGATGCCCGTCTGAACCAGTTGCCCGGGGAGGTGCTGATAGCCCTCGCTGCCGGTGACTACACCAGTGAGGCCAGCCGCAAAACCGCCAAGCGGGTGATGCGTGTACTGGTAGACTACCTTCTGCAGGGTAAGCCCCTGCACAGCCGCAATCTTTTCAGCCAGACGGTTTCGTCTTCAGGGAGAACGTAATGAACCCCAGAGTGTTGCTCGGAGTGAATATCGACCACGTGGCCACCCTTCGCCAGGCCCGGGGTACCCGTTATCCGGACCCGGTGCAGGCCGCACTGGTGGCGGAGGAAGCCGGCGCAGACGGCATCACCATTCACCCCCGGGAAGACCGCCGGCATATCCAGGACCGGGACGTATTGCTGCTCAAAGAAGTGCTGCAGACCAAGATGAATCTGGAAATGGCGGTGACCGATGCCATGCTGGCCTTTGCCGAACAGGTGCGGCCGGAGTGTGTGTGCCTGGTACCGGAAAAGCGGGAAGAGCTGACCACCGAAGGCGGGCTGGATGTGGATGGCCAGGAAGACCGGGTGGCCCGGGCCTGTGAACGGCTGGCGAAAATCGGCGCAGAAGTGTCACTGTTTATTGATCCGGACCCGGTCCAGATTGACGCTGCGGTGCGCTGTGGTGCGCCGGTGGTGGAACTGCACACCGGCGAATATGCCGAGGCAGAAACCCCGGAGCAGGCGGATGCCTCTTTCCGGATTCTGGCGGATGCCGTGGCCTATGCCCGCAAGAAGGGACTGATCGTCAACGCCGGCCATGGCCTGCATTACCATAACACCGAGCGGGTGGCGGCCATTCAGGGCATCAATGAACTGAATATCGGCCACGCCATTATTGCCCGCGCCGTGTTTACCGGCCTGAAAGAGGCCGTGCGTGATATGCGGGCGATTCTGGATAGCGTACGCCGCTAGGCTTGCGGGCTGGTGGCCGGCTGGTGCTGTTCCCGGAACAGTTGCTGCCAGTCGGTCTGCTCGCTCCAGTCCTGCAGCCGGGCCATCGCGGCCAGCAGCTGGTCTTTCTGGATTTCCAGGTCCTGGGCCTGGCACTTCAGGGCGGTTTCAAACCGGTTGGTGGCTGTGCGCAACTCCGGAACGCCACAATAGCGGGTGGCGCCGTGGAGCTTGTGTACACACTCCAGCAGAACATCCAGTTGCTGCTTTTCCCATAGCTCGGGGATGGCCTTGCTGTCGGTATGCAGCTGTTCCAGTAGCATGCTGAACAGCTCCTCCGCCAGGTCAGCCTTGCCGGCGGCCAGCTGAATACTCTCGTCAATACTTACGCAATCCTGGTGCGTCCGGCGGTTAGACGGCCGCAGACCGCGCCGGGTATCCCGCACCTCGGAAATCTTGAACCTGGGCTGGCTGCCGGAGCACTCGTAGCCCGTAAATTCCCGTACCAGTTCAATCAGCTGGGCGCTGCTGATAGGCTTGGGCATGTAGCCGTCAAAACCCTGCTTGGCCAGTTTTTCCTGTTCGTCGGCCAGGGCATGGGCGGTCAGGGCAATGATCGGCGTTTGATGGGAGCCGGAATCCAGGGCCCGGATACGGGCGGTGGTTTCCACCCCGTCCATGCCTGGCATTTGCAGGTCCATGAACACCAGGTCAAAGGGCTTCTGCCGGGCCTTGGTCAGGGCTTCGAAGCCGCTGGAGGCGCTCTCGGCATCCAGGCGGCAATCTTTCAGCAGGGTCATTACCAGCTTCAGGTTAGCCTCGTTATCATCCACCGCCAGGATGCGCGGCACCCGGCCGGCGCCGGAGGTTCTTGTGCCGGGCACGGGCTGGGGCAGGGTGCCCCTGCCGGTATGGATTCCGTGAATCAGCAGCAGTAATTCGTCATACAGGGGATCACGGCACACCGGCTTGGTCAGGTGACCGCTGGCCAGCCCGGACAGCGGCAGGTCGTGGGTCTCCAGGGTGGGTGTCAGCAGCAGGGTGCGGCAGTCCCGCTCCACCTCCAGGCTGCGCACCAGGCTGCAATACTGGCTGGAGTTTAGCAGGTGCCGGGTAATGCCGAGCAGGACAACGGCATAGCCTTCCTGGCGGCGCTGGGCTTCTTCTACCTGTTCCATCAGGGCGCCGGGCGAGGCCACCCGGTCAACCGCCACGCCCCATTCCCGCAGCAGGTGTTCCACTGCAAGTCCGGTGGTTTTCTGGTGCTCCAGATAGATAATCCGCTCGCCTTTCAGAGCCTCCCTGGAGAAAGAACCTTCGCCGGTGACGGACAGTTCCGGTGTCAGTGTGAACCAGAAAGTCGAACCCCGGCCCAGTTCGCTTTCCAGGCCGATTTCACCGCCCATTTCTTCGACCAGGCGCTTGGAAATCGCCAGCCCCAGCCCGGTACCGCCATACTGCCGGGCGGTGGAGGCATCAGCCTGGCTGAAGGCGTTGAACAGGGATTGCTGCTGGGCCCGGGACAGCCCCACCCCGGAGTCGGTTACGCTCAGGCGCAGGGTGACCCGGTTGGCTTCCTTGTCTTCGTCTTCAAGGCTGGCGCGCAGCACGACTTCGCCGGTCTGGGTGAACTTGATGGCGTTGTTGACCAGGTTGGTGATCACCTGCTTGACCCGGAGCGGGTCGCCCATGATGTTGTCCGGCACGTCGTTATAGACCAGCGGAACCAGGTCCAGGTTCTTGGCGTGGGCCGCCGGTGCCAGCATGACCATTACTTCTTCCACGATATCCCGCAGCTGGAAGGGCACGCGGTCCAGGATCAGTTTTCCAGCTTCGATTTTCGAGAAGTCCAGAATGTCGTTGATGATGGTCAGCAGGATTTCCGACGACTTGCGAATGGTGTTCAGGTGGTCCCGCTGCTGCCTTGGCAAAGGGCTTTTCAGTAGCAATTCGGTGAAGCCGATAATGCCGTTCAGCGGCGTGCGGATTTCGTGGGACATGTTGGCCAGGAATTCCGATTTGATCCGGCTGGCTTCCAGCGCCTCTTTGCGGGCAAAGTCCAGTTCGATGTTCTGGATTTCGATGGTCTCCAGGGTTTCCCGAAGGTCTCCGGTGGCCTGGTCGATGTTCTGCTGCATTTCTGCCTGGGCCTGGCTCAGCTCCGACGCCATCTCGTTCAGGCCGGATTCCAGCTGTTCAAACTCCGGCCCGGCCCGGGTGTATACCCGGGTATCCAGCTTGCCTTCCTTGAGCTTGGCCACAGCTTCATTCAGCTGGAATACAGGGTCGGTAAAGGCCCGGCTCAGGCGCAGGGAAACCAGCAGGCTCAGCAGCACGCCGCCAACCACCAGCATCAGGGAGATCAGCAGCGCCTGGTAGGTTTCTTTTTCGGTGCGGATATGGGACATCTCTACGGCCACCCAGCCCAGGGGCTCGGCCAGCCCGGTGGCGGATTCCCGGGCGTCCGGGTCGAGCATGGTTTCGATCATCAGGTCTTGCAGGTACACCGGGGTGACGAAGCGGGTGCTGCTGTCTGAACTCAGTTTGACCGGTCTTTCCGAGCCCAGGGCCGAGGCCGGGATGGTTTCGGTGCTGCCGGGGCCGCTGTGCAGCAGGCGTTGGCCGTCCCGGTCGAAGAAGGTGATGGAGCGGACATCCTGCTCTTCCAGCAGTGCCGTGGACAGGCTGCTCAGAAGGCTGCGGTTGGCCGTAAACAGGCCATACTCGGCACCGGCAGACAGCTGGCGGGACAGGGATTCGCCCCGGTCGTTCAGCAGGTTTTCGATGTTCTTCACCCAGCTGTAGGTAAAGAACAGGCCCAGCAACAGGGTGGTCAGAAGGGTGGGAACGAGGGTCACCACCAGAACTTTTTTTCGAATGCCCCAACGCCGCATACTGTGTTCCCGTCAGTCTTACGAGCCCGGTGCTGTGTTGGCAGCCAATACCGGGTACTTCCCTGTCAGCATAGATGATCCGGATCGGAATGACTGTGGCCGCCATCCCGCGTATGATTCAAAGCCGAAAGTGTATCACAGGGTTTGCGTATGATTTTCCCCACCATTGAAGATTATGTCGGCCACACGCCACTGGTTCGTTTGCAGCGGATACCGGGCAATACCTCCAATGTCATCCTGGCCAAGCTGGAGGGTAATAACCCGGCTGGTTCGGTGAAAGACCGGCCCGCCATCAGCATGATCCAGGAAGCAGAGCGCCGGGGTGAAATCCAGCCGGGTGATACCCTGATTGAAGCCACCTCCGGCAACACCGGTATCGCCCTGGCCATGGCCGCAGCCATCAAGGGCTACCGGATGGTGCTGATCATGCCCGATAACCTGAGCGAAGAACGCCGGGCCTCCATGCGTGCCTATGGTGCGGAAGTGGTGAATGTTACCCGTGACCAGGGCATGGAAGGCGCCAGGGATTTGGCAATCCGTATGGAAGCCGAAGGCAAGGGCAAGGTGCTGGACCAGTTCAGCAACCCGGATAATCCCCTGGCCCACTATCGCAGCACCGGCCCGGAAATCTGGGAACAGACTCAGGGCAAGGTGACTCACTTTGTCAGCTCCATGGGCACCACCGGCACTATCATGGGCGTGTCCCGTTACCTGAAAGAGCGCAACCCGGATGTCCGGATTATCGGGCTGCAGCCGGAAGACGGCGCCTCCATTCCCGGTATCCGGCGCTGGCCGGAAGCCTATCTGCCAAAAATCTACGATGCCGCCCGGGTAGACCAGGTGCTGGACATCGGCCAGCAGGAAGCAGAAGACACCATGCGGGCCCTGGCCCGTGAAGAAGGCATCTTCTGTGGTGTGTCTTCGGGCGGGGCCATTGCGGCTGCGCTCAAGCTGTCTGGCCAGGTTGAAAACTCGGTGATCGTGGCCATTATCTGTGACCGCGGAGACCGTTACCTGTCTACCGGTGTATTCCCGGGCGCCTGAATCGTTAATCTTCAAGAGACCAGCCAATATGAGTAAGCGCCGCCGCAAGGTTCTGCCGCAAGAACCCGTGCGTTGTGAAATTGAATCCCTCGGCCATGATGGCCGTGGCATCGCCCGAACCGACGGCAAAGTCCAGTTTGTGGACGGCGCCCTGCCCGGGGAAACGGTGATGGCAAAGATGGTCAGCACCCGCAGCAAGTTCGACGAGCTGCGCACCCTGGAAGTGCTGGAAGCTGCCCCTGACCGCCAGCAGCCCCCCTGCGAATTTGCCGACCTGTGCGGCGGCTGCAGCCTGCAGCATATGAGCGCCGATGCCCAGATCCGGTTCAAGGAAGACACCCTGCGGGAGCACTTTGCCCATTTCGGGGGCATAGAGCCGGAGCAGTGGATCGAGCCCATGCGTTCACCGGATACCCTGGGATACCGCCGCAAGGCCCGGCTCGGGGTACGTTACGTAAAGGCCCGGGAATCGGTGCTGGTGGGATTCCGGGAAAAGCGCAACAGCTTCCTGACCGACATTAGCGAATGTGCGGTGCTGGACCCGCGCATCGGCAAGCGCATCACGCCGCTGCGGGAGCTACTGCACGGCATGGCCGCGTTTGACCGCATCGCCCAGGTGGAAGTGGCCTGTGGCGACGACGTTGCCGCCATGGTGTTCCGTAACATGGACGACCTGGTGCCGGAAGACCGGGAAAAGCTGATTGCCTTTGGCCAGGCCCACGGCTTGCATATCTACCTGCAGCCGAAGGGCCCGGACACCGTGCACCGGGTCTGGCCGGAATCGGCCGGCCGGGACGACGAACGCCTGGCCTACCGCATGGATGAATTCGACCTGACCATGCAGTTCCACCCCATGGACTTCACCCAGGTGAATGCCGGTATCAACCGGGACATGGTGCACCGGGCGGTTGAGTGGCTGGATATCCAGCCTGGCGAGCGGGTGCTGGACCTGTTCTGTGGCCTGGGTAACTTTACGCTGCCACTGGCCCGCAAGGGTGGCCAGGTTGTGGGTGTGGAAGGCGACGATGCCATGGTGGTTCGTGGCCGGGAAAATGCACGGTTGAACGGCCTGGATAATGTGGAGTTTTTCGGGGCTGACCTGCACGGCGACTTCACCGGCCAGGGCTGGGCGAAGGAAGGTTTCGACAAGATCCTGATCGACCCGCCCCGCTCCGGTGCCGAGGATATCTGCAAGTACCTGACCGCCTTTGGCGCCAACCGGATTGTCTATGTGTCCTGCAACCCGGCCACCCTGGCCCGGGATGCCGGTGTCCTGGTGCGTAACGGCTACCGGCTGGTGCGCGCCGGTGTGATGGATATGTTCCCGCACACCACCCATGTTGAGTCCATCGCCCTGTTCGAGCGCGACCCGCGCTGACAGGTTCGGGGAACCGGCCTTGCCCCTGCTCCGGACGGGCCCGGGCAAGGCCGGAAATTTATCAGGTAAGTTATTGCTATGGTTAAAGTTAGGGAAGAGTACGGGGTAACCGGCGACGGTGAAGTGGATATTGACCGTTGGGTTCAGCACATTGCCGAGCTGACGCACCTGGATAAACCGGACCAGCTGCGACTGGCCTGCGAGAAAGCGGCCCTGATTGCACTGCAGGCGTTCCGCGAGGACCGCCTGTGGACGCCCGGCTCCAGCAGCTTCCGTACCGGGCTGGAAATGGCCCAGGTGCTGGCGGAACTGCACCTGGACCAGGCCAGCCTGGTGGCTGCCGTACTCTATCGGGCCGTTCGGGAAGAGCGGGTCGCCCTGGAAGAAATCCGAAAGGAATTCGGCGACGAAGTCGCCGGGCTGATCAACGGTGTCCAGCAGATGGCGGCGATCTCGTCGGTTCACCATCCGCTCAAGGGCAACGTGCTGGGCCAGAGTGAAGGCCAGCTGGACAACGTGCGCAAGATGCTGGTCACCATGATCGACGACGTGCGGGTGGCCCTGATCAAGCTGGCGGAGCGAACCTGCGCCATCCGGGCGGTGAAAGACGCCCCGGAAGAAAAACGTATGCGGGTGGCCCGGGAGGTGTTCGACATCTACGCGCCGCTGGCCCACCGGCTGGGTATCGGCCATATCAAGTGGGAACTGGAAGACCTGTCTTTCCGCTACCTGCATGCTTCCGCCTACAAGAAAATCGCCAAGCTGCTGGATGAAAAGCGGCTCGACCGTGAAGGCTATATCCGCCGGGTGATCGATACCCTGCAGACCGAGCTGAAGGCTTCCGGCATCAAGGGCGACCTCAGTGGCCGGGCCAAGCACATCTACAGCATCTGGCGCAAAATGCGCCGCAAGGGCATTGATTTCTCCCAGGTATACGATGTCCGGGCGGTGCGGATTCTGGTGCCGGAAGTGCGGGATTGCTACGCCGCACTGGGTATCGTGCATGCCCTGTGGCGGCACATCCCCAACGAGTTTGATGACTACATCGCCAACCCCAAGGAAAACGGTTACCAGTCCCTGCATACGGCGGTGATCGGCCCCGAGGGCAAGGTGATGGAAGTACAGATCCGTACCCATGCCATGCATGAAGAAGCTGAACTGGGTGTTTGTGCCCACTGGCTGTACAAGGGTACCGACAAGAACAACAAGTCCTCCGGCTACGATGCCAAGATCAACTGGCTGCGCCAGGTACTGGAGTGGCAGGAAGAGCTGGGTGACTTGTCCGGGCTGGCGGACCACCTGAAATCCGATGTCGCCTCGGACCGGGTGTATGTGTTTACCCCGGAAGGCCATGTGGTGGACCTGCCCCAGGGCGCCACGCCGGTGGACTTCGCCTATCGCGTGCATACCGAAATTGGCCATGCCTGCCGGGGCGCCCGGGTGAACAGCCGGATTGTGCCGCTGACCTACCCGCTGAAAACCGGCGACCAGGTGTTCATCCTGACCTCCAACAACCCGGCGCCAAGCCGGGACTGGCTGAACCCGAGCCTGGGCTATATCCAGACCTCCCGGGCCCGGGCCAAGGTCACCCACTGGTTCAAACAGCAGGACCGGGACCGCAACATTGCGGATGGCCGGGCAATCCTGGAAGACGAATTCAAACGGCTGTCGATCTATGACGTGGATTTGACGGACCTGGCCAGGAAGGTCAACTACCACTCCACCGAAGACATGTTTGCAGCGGTTGGCGCCGGTGATTTGCGCCCCACCCATGTAGCCAACGTGGCCCAGCAGATGCTGGAGCCGAGAACCGAGCAGCTGGATCTCAAACTCACCGGCAACCGCAAAAAAGCCTACGACACCGAATCGGATATCCAGATTCTGGGTGTGGGCAAGCTGAAAACCCAGGTGGCCAAGTGCAGCAAGCCGCTGCCGGGTGACCCGATTGGTGGCTACATTACGGTGGGCCGGGGCGTTACCGTGCACCGTCAGGACTGCATGACTTTCCTGAACCTGAAGGAATTCGAGCCCAACCGGATCATCGAAGTAAACTGGGGTGGCCAGCCGGCCGCGGTGTATCCGGTGGATATCGAGATCGAGGCCTACGACCGGTCAGGATTGCTGCGGGATATCACCCAGGTGCTGTCGGCGTCCAAGAGTGATGTCATGTCGCTGCATACCCAGACCAATAAAGACGAGAACACCGCCACCATGTTGGTGACCGTGGAAATCTCCAGCCTGGAACAGTTGGCGCGGTTGCTGGCGCAGATCCGTAACCTGCCGAACATCATCGACGTAAGGCGAAAGCGCGGATGAGCTATTCCATCGACGACCTGAAAACCCTGATGGCGCGCCTGCGGGAGCCGGACACCGGTTGCCCGTGGGATACGAAGCAGACCTTCGCCAGCATCGTGCCCCATACCATCGAGGAAGCCTACGAGGTGGCCGATGCCATCGAGCAGGGCGATTACCCCCATGTGAAAGACGAGCTGGGGGATCTGCTGTTCCAGGTGATCTTCTACGCCCGGATGGGGCAGGAGGAGGGCCACTTTGATTTCGATGGCATTGTCGACAACCTGGTGCGCAAACTGATCCGCCGGCATCCCCATGTGTTTCCGGAAGGTACCCTGGAAAGCCGGATAGACCCGGACAACCGGCCCACGGAAGCCTGGATCAAGGAAAGCTGGGAGCGCATCAAGGCGGAAGAGCGGGCGCAGAAGCCTGCGCCGGATGCCGATGCGCTGGTCAGCCGCCTTGACGGCATCGCCCGCACGCTTCCGGCCATGGCCCGGGCCGAGAAGTTGCAGCGCCGCGCTGCCCGCCACGGCTTTGACTGGCCGGATATCGGCCCTGTGTTCGACAAGCTGCACGAAGAAATCGACGAGCTGAAGGAAGCCTGGCAGGCCGCCGAAGACGGCACCGGCGAGCGCGATGCGGTGGAAGACGAGCTGGGCGACCTGCTGTTTGTGTGCGTGAACCTGGCCCGGTTCATGAAAGTGAATCCGGAGCAGGCGCTCAAGCGCACCAATCGCAAATTCGAAATGCGCTTCCGGGCCATTGAAGAGATCCTGGCCGCCGAGGGGCGTGACATGGACGAAGAAAGCCTGGAGGCGCTGGATGCCATCTGGCAGCGGGTCAAGGGCGTGGAAAAAGGGTAACCCCAAGGCCTGATAGACTTTCCCGGGCAATCCTTAGTATCGTAACTCTCTCCCGATTACGCCCTACAGAAGGAACCCGCTGTGACAGAACTGCATCCCGATCTGCGAGAGAACGTACGTTTACTGGGTGAACTGCTCGGCCAGAGCATTCTGCAGCATCCGGGGCAGGAGTGCTTCGACCTGATCGAGGAAATCCGGGCGGCGGCGAAAGCCGATCGCCGCCAGGAGAGCGGTTCCGGCCAGCGGCTTGAAACCCTGCTGCGCCAGCTCAGCGATAACGAATTGCTGCCGGTTACCCGGGCTTTCAACCAGTTTCTCAACCTGGCCAACCTGGCCGAACAGTATCACGGTATTCGGCGCAAGCAGGGGCACCCGTCTGACCTGATGGTGGAATCCCTGAGCGAAGTTTTCGACCGGCTGAAATCCGGCGGCGTTGACCCGGAAGAACTGCATCGCCGTGTGGCCGACCTGCGTATTGAATTTGTGCTTACCGCACACCCCACCGAAGTGGCCCGCCGTACCCTGATCCTGAAATACGATGAAATGTCGGACTGCCTGGCCCGCCTGGACCACGACGACCTGATGCCGGCGGAGCGGGGTGAAGTCACCGACCGCCTGTCGCAGCTGATCGCCGAAGCCTGGCATACCGACGAAATCCGCCACGAGCGGCCCACCGCGGTAGACGAGGCCAAGTGGGGGTTTGCGGTGATCGAAAACAGCCTGTGGCAGGCGCTGCCGAAGTTTCTGCGTAGCCTGGATACTTCCCTGGAAGATGCCACCGGCAAGGGGCTGCCGTTGCAGGCGACACCGGTACAGATTGCCTCCTGGATGGGCGGCGACCGGGATGGCAACCCCAACGTCACCCACGATGTGACCCGGCAGGTATTTCTGCTTGGCCGCTGGATGGCGGCCGACCTGTACCTGCGTGATATCCAGGCCCTGCGGGCGGAACTTTCGATGTGGCAGGCCAGTGATGAATTGCAGGCAGTCACCGGTGACTCCCGAGAGCCGTACCGCCAGGTGCTGGCACAGTTACGGGACCGGCTGATCCGCACCCGGGACTGGGCCGAGGCCAGCGTCAAAGGCGAACCGGCCGACAGCACCGATATCCTGTTTGAAAACGAAGACCTGACCGCACCGCTGGAGCTGTGTTACCGCTCGCTGGTGCAATGCGGCCTTGAGCACATCGCCAACGGGCCGCTACTGGACACCATTCGCAGGGCCCACACCTTCGGGCTGCCGCTGATCCGGCTGGATATCCGCCAGGAAGCCACCCGCCATGCCGAAGCCGTCGCGGAAATGGTGGAGTATCTGGGGCTGGGTGATTACTCGTCCTGGCCGGAGCAGCAGCGCCAGGAGTTCCTGTTGCGTGAACTGCAGGGCCGCCGGCCGCTGGTGCCCAGAAACTGGGAACCCTCCGAGCCCGTCAGGGAAGTGCTTGCAACCTGTGAAGTCGTGGCACAACAAACCCCGGAAGCGCTGGGCTCTTATGTGATTTCCATGGCCAGCACGCCGTCGGATGTGCTGAGTGTGATCCTGCTGCTGCGGGAAGCCGGCATGAAGTTCCCGATGCGGGTCGTGCCACTGTTCGAAACCCTGAGCGATCTGCAGGGCGCGCCGGACAGCATGGCCGCCCTGTACGAGGTGGACTGGTATCGCGAATACTGTCAGGGCCGTCAGGAAGTGATGATCGGCTACTCGGATTCGTCCAAGGACGCAGGCCAGCTGATGGCCGCCTGGGCCCAGTACCAGGCCCAGGAGAAGCTGACCCGGGTGGCTGGCCAGTATGGCGTGCACCTGACCCTGTTCCATGGCCGCGGCGGTACGGTAGGCCGGGGTGGTGGTCCTGCCAACCGGGCGATCCTGTCCCAGCCCCCGGGGTCAGTAAATGGCAGTTTCCGGATTACCGAGCAGGGCGAGATGATCCGCTTCAAGTTCGGCCTGCCTCGGCTGGCGGTGCAGAGCCTGACCCTGTACACCACGGCGGTTATCGAGGCCACCCTGGCGCCGCCACCGGAGCCGGAAGACAGCTGGCGCGAAACCATGGACTGGCTGACTGAAAGGTCCCTGAAGGCCTATCGGGATGTGGTTCGGGAGAATCCGGATTTTGTGCCTTATTTCCGCCAGGTTACGCCGGAAACGGCCCTGGGCAAACTGGCCCTGGGCAGCCGTCCGGCGCGGCGCAAGCCCACGGGGGGTGTGGAAAGCCTGCGGGCGATCCCCTGGATCTTCGCCTGGACCCAGATGCGCCTGATGCTGCCAAGCTGGCTGGGCAGCGATGTAGCCCTGGAGGAAGCAGCAAAGGCGGATCGCCTGCCGGAGCTTCGGGAAATGATGCGTGGCTGGCCGTTCTTCCGCACCTACGTGGATATGCTCGAGATGGTACTGGCCAAGGCCGACCTGCGCATAGCCAGCTATTACGAACAGACCCTGGTGGAAGACGACAAGCTAAAGGCATTGGGCGCCAGCCTTCGGGAACGGCTGACCGGATGCATTGCGCGCTTGCTGGAGCTCAAGGAGCAGCAGGATCTGCTGGAAGGCGAACCGGTGTTCGCCCACTCCATGAAAGTGCGCAACCCCTACACAGATCCGCTGCACTACCTGCAGGCGGAACTGCTGCGCCGTGACCGGGAAAGCGAAGACAAAGGCGAGGTGCCGGAGATGGTAGAGCGGGCCCTGAAAGTCACCATGGCCGGCATTGCTGCCGGCATGCGTAACACGGGCTGAGGCCCGGGAGACAAGGCGTTTGAACGTATCCGAGCGACTGGAACAATACCTCGCCCACCGTGGGCTGGCCTGGACACCGGTGGATATCGCGCCGGTTACCAACCTGGATGAGGCGATCAGGGCGTCCGGGCAGGCGGCTGACTTTGCCGTGGCCACGGTACTGATCGATGTAAGCGGCCTGTTGATGGTGGTGCACCGTGCCGGAAATCCGCCATCGCTTGCGCAGCTGCGCAAGTTCACGGGCCGGCCCTTGCAGAAGCTGGAGCCTTTGCAGGCCGCCAGCTTCTTTGACGATTGCCATCCCGGCTTTATTCCGCCGGTGGGCGCGGCCTGGGACCTGGACGTGCTGGTGGATGAAGACATCTACGGTGCCCGGCAAGTGTGTTTTACCTCGGGCAGTGAGCAGGTTCTGATACAAATGGCTGGCGAGGAATTCAAGCGTGCCCTGGGCAACGCCCGGAGAATGGATTTCACCGGTAATGAAGCGGGTAACGGCGGCGATGATGAAGCCGATGCCACCCCGACCCTGAACAAGGTGGCAGACCGCCTGAAAGGCCTTACCCGGTTGCCGCCCATGCCGGCACTGGCCGGCCGGATGGCGGAACTGGCACAAGACCCGGAGCAACACGGTGATGAACTGGCGAACCTGGTCGGTATCGACCCGGGCCTGGCGGCCCAGGTACTGAGGTACGCCCGTTCCGGATTGTTCGGGCAGACCCGCCAGAACGGATCCCTGGCGGAGGCGATAGAATTGCTGGGGGCGGACCGTCTGGCCCATGTGGCCCGCGGTGCAGCCGGTGTGCGTTCGTTCAGGGTTGCCCGGGACGGCGCGCTGGGCATCAACAGCCTGTGGCACCACTCCCTGTACTGCGCGTTTATGTGCCGTGCACTGGCGGAGCGGCTGGAGCTTGACCAGGATATGGCCTACCTGTGCGGCCTGCTCCACAACTTCGGTTTGCTGCTGATTGCCTGGCTGTATCCGTCCGAATTCCGTGAATTGCAGGCGCTGCGGGAAATCAATCCGGAAAGCGACATGCGTTCGCTGGAGCGTGAAGTGTTTGGCTCCGGCGAGGGTGGCGACACCGTACCCATGGGGCATGCGACCCTGGGCGGATTGCTGTACCGCTTATGGCAGTTGCCGGAGCCGGTCATCAAGGCCGCAGGCCTGCACCAGAGCCCGGACTATCAGGGCGCTGATGAAGACTACGTGCGGATGGTTTTGCTGGCCAACGGCCTGCTGAAAAAGCGCGGGATCGGCGACGAGCTCAGCCCGGATGATATACCGGCACTGACCGATGCCCTTGGCCTGGGGTCGGTGGCACTGGAAGAAGTGCAGCAGGAAATCAGCAGTTTGTCGGCGGATCTGGACGCCCTGATAACCCCCCTCGAACCTTGAGTTCAGTCAGTTACTCATCCAATGATACGGAGGTCGACTTTCTATGCGGGGTCTGACTTCGTATAATGCGGCCTCGATTCTGGGCAGGTGTGCCGTTAACCCACTGGAATCCTGTTGAGAGGTTGCCGCAAAGGCAGGGGTCTTTGCCGCAGTTTTTCAAACGATAATATAAGACAACGGGAGCACAACGTTATGCGAATCATTATGTTAGGCGCGCCAGGCGCGGGTAAGGGCACCCAGGCCCAGTTTATTACCGAGCGTTTCGAGATCCCCCAGATCTCCACCGGTGACATGCTGCGGGCCGCGGTCAAAGCCGAGTCCGAGCTGGGCAAGCAGGTAAAGGAAGTCATGGCTTCCGGCGGCCTGGTGTCTGATGACATCATCATCGCGCTGATCGAAGAGCGCATCCAGCAGCCGGACTGCAAGAACGGCTTCCTGCTGGACGGTTTCCCGCGCACTATTCCCCAGGCCGAAGCGCTCAAGGAACAGGGCATTGCCATTGATTACGTGGTCGAGATTGCCGTAGCGGACGAAGAAATTGTCAGCCGCCTGTCTGGCCGTCGTGTGCACGAAGGCAGTGGTCGCATCTATCACGTGAAATACGATCCGCCCAAGGTAGAAGGCAAAGACGACGAAACCGGCGAGCCGCTGGTTCAGCGTGAAGACGACAAGGAAGAAACTGTACGCAAGCGCCTGGGTATCTACCACGACCAGACCGCTCCGCTGATCGGTTTCTATCAGGACTGGGCCGGTAAGGCGCCGTCTGAAGCACCCAAGTACGTGCGCGTAGAAGGTGTTGGCAGCCTGGACAGCATCCGCGACCAGATCCTGTCTCAACTCAAGTAATATCAAGGCCGGAGCGGCCCCGGAGGCACTGATTCTGTGAAGTTACTGGCACTGGATACGTCTTCCGAAGGCTGCTCCGCCGCGCTCTGGCTGGATGGCCATATTACCGGGCGCTTTGAAGTGGCCCCCCGGGGCCACACCCGTCTTCTGATGCCCATGGTGCGTGAGTTACTCGCGGAGCAGGGGCTCACTCCTTCTGGCCTGGATGCCCTGGCGTTTGCCCGGGGGCCGGGCTCTTTCACCGGCTTACGCATTGCCACCGGCGTGGTTCAGGGCCTGGCCTGGGGGCTGGATATCCCTGTGGTGCCGGTATCTTCCCTGGCTGCTGTTGCGCTGCAAGCCATCGACAAGCATCAATTGCCCGAAGGGGCCTGCGTAGCCGTAGCTTTCGACGCCCGCATGGGTGAAGTCTACTGGGGCACTTTCCAGTGCTGTGACGGCCTGCCGGTGTTGCTGGCAGACGAGCGGGTATGCCCGCCATCGGCAGTCAGCCTGCCGGATGTCAGTGCAGATCGCTGGATCGGTGTTGGTTCCGGCTGGGCCTTCGCCGGTGACATGCCTGCGGATGTAGCGGAAACCGTCGCTGTGGTTGATGACACCTTGGTACCCCGGGCCTGTGAAGTTGTCCGGTTGGCGGAACAGGGCTACCGCCAGGGTGAGGCGGTGCCGGCGGAGCAGGCCCAGCCGGTTTATATCCGCGATGAAGTCGCCTGGAAAAAGCTGCCAGGCCGTGACTGAGCCTTCCTCCGTGCCAGGCACCCTTGCGGTGGCCTGCAGCCCGCTGGGCGACCAGCACCAGGCCCGAGCGCTGGCCGAGGAACTGGTATTGCCCTGGTTGGGTGTCGTCAAGCCGCAACAGGTTCGTGATTACTCCATTCTGCTGTATTCCGACGACCAGGGTCTGGCCCTTCAGATTACCGGTAAAGGTGCGCCTGGCCCGGTACGGGCCGAGTTTGTTACCGGTAAGATGGGTTATCGCCGGGAACACGGTGGCGGTACGGGCCAGCTGGTCGCCAGGGCCGTGGGCTTGCAGAAGACCCGCGCAGGTTTACACGTTCTGGATGCCACGGCCGGGTTGGGGCAGGACGCCTTTGTACTGGCAGGCCTCGGCTGCCGCGTCACCTTGCTGGAGCGAAACCCGGTGATCCACGCCTTGCTGGCCGATGGTCTGGCCCGGGCTGCGTTGAATCCGGACTGTTCGCCAATTGTGGCCAGGATGACCCTGGAAGCCGGCAGCTCCATTGACTGGCTGGTGAAGGCTGACCCGGAATCGGTGGATGTGGTGTACCTGGACCCGATGTTCCCGCATCGGGACAAGTCGGCCCTGGTGAAAAAAGAAATGCAGGTGTTCCGGCAGGTGGTGGGCGACGACGATGATTCAGCTCAATTACTGCAAGCGGCACTGAAGGCTGCCCGTTACCGGGTGGTGGTCAAACGCCCCCGCAAGGCCCCGGCCGTAGAAGGTCTGGAACCGGCTACCCGCATCGAAGGCAAGAGCAGCCGCTACGATATCTATTCCCTGAAAGCCCTGCCGGCCTGAGGCTGACCCAAACCGGCAACCGGCTTCAGGCGTCCAGCATGGTGACCTGCTGGATGGCCTGGCGTTTCTCTACACTCAACACCAGACGAGCATCCTCGGCCACCTCATCCAGGCCTTCGCCATAACACAGCAGGCCGTTGTCGTCGGTGGTCAGAACTCCTTCCTTCTGCATGTTGGCAATGAAGTTCCGGAACAGGGTCTTGTCGAAGAATTCCGGGGCATTCAGCCCGAACAGGATAGACATCCGCTCGGCCAGCAGGGTGCTCTGTTCCTCCAGCTCGGCGGCGGTCAGCTTGCCGGAACCGTATTTGCGCAGAATGCCCAGGGCAATGTGGTAACGCTCCAGGGTCTGGATAATAAACCGGGACAAAATACGCGCCCGCAGCATGGCTTCTGTGCCTTCCTCCGGCCGGCTCAGGCGTTCGTCGTCCAGGGTCACCAGCAGGCCCTGGTCAACCAGCACATCAATCCAGTCGTTAATGACGGATTCGATCTCGTCCTGCGAGTATTTCAGGAACAGTTCTGATTGCAGGTAGGGGTAGGCCACGCTGGCCAGGAAGACGATTTTGTCACGGCGCAGGCTGGACTTGTTTTCGAACAGGCTGACAACCAGGGCTGGCAGGGCAAACAGGTGCTGGATGTTATTGCGGTAGTAGGTCATCAGGGTGGCGTTGGTGCCTTCCAGGCCGATGATGTCTCCCAGCTTCTGTGGCTGGCGGGACACCAGCCCCATGCCTTCACAGTAGGCCACCCAGTCCTTGCCACTGCCCTCGGGCAGGGTAACGGTGCCGGCGTAGGGCCGGGCTTTCAGCAGGCTCGCGTACTGGTCCAGCAGCCGGATCAGCTGGCCTTCGTCCATGGCCAGGCGCTCGGTGCCCAGCAGCACGGTGGCGGTCATGCCAATGGGGTTCACCGCAACCGAGGCGTTGATGTTGCTGGCAACCCGCTGGGCCAGGGCGTCAACGGCATCCGGCAGCCAGGATGGCCTGAACTCCGCATCGTAGGCCTCTTCGCGCCAGCTGTCGTGTACGTTGTCCAGAACCTCGGCTAACGGAATCGGGTCGCCGAAGTTGACCGCTACCCGGCCAAAGGAGTTGGTGAGCTTGCGGGCGGTCTTGGCGAGCCCGAATACGCTTTCCTTCTGCTTTTTCTTGCCCCGGAGTTCGCCCAGGTAAGACCGGCCTTCCATCACTTTCTCGTAACCGATATACACCGGTACAAAGACAATCGGTTTGCGGTGATCCCGCAGGAAGCTGCGCACCGTCATCGACAGCATGCCGGGCCGGGGGGCCAGCATGCGGCCGGTGCGGGAGCGGCCGCCCTCCACGAAGTATTCCACCGAGTAACCCCGGGTGAACATCACGTGCATGTATTCGTTGAACACGGTGGCGTACAGGGGGTTGTCACGGAAACTGCGGCGCATGAAGAAGGCACCGCCACGGCGCAGGATCGGCCCGACAACGGGCATGTTCAGGTTGATGCCGGCAGCAATGTGCGGCGGCATCAGGCCGTTCTTGTACAGCACGTAGGACAGCAGCAGGTAGTCGATGTGGGAGCGGTGGCAGGGCACATAGACCACGGCATTGTCCTGTGCCGTTTCCTTGGCCACCTTGATGTTGTTGATGGCAATACCGTTGTAGATCCGGTTCCACAACCAGGCCAGCACCAGTTCCAGGAAGCGTATGGTGACAATGGACATGCTGGCGGCGATTTCATCGGCGTACTTGTAGGCCTTGGCCCGGACTTTCTCCGGGGGAATATCGTCCTTGGCGGCGGTTTCGCGAATGGCTTCTTTTACCGCCTGGGTGCGTACCAGGCCTTCCACCAATGTGCGGCGGTGGGACAGGTCTGGCCCCAGTACCGCCTGGCGTACCCGACGGAAATGGGTGCGCAGCAGGCGCGCCAGTTTGCGGTTGGCTTTCTGCTCGTTATCCCGGTATTCCTCAACCACCTGGTTGAGTGACAGCGGCTGGTTGAACTGCACGTAGGTGTTGCGCCCGTGGACCAGGATAATCAGGAACTTCTGTAAACGGCCGGCGACAGACCAGGTGTCAGACAGCAGCAACTTCACCAGGGATTTTTCCTTGTCCGGAGAGCGACCCCAGAACAGGGAAACCGGAACAATCTGTACGTCCTGCTCGGGGTGTTCCAGCCCGAATCGGACCAGGTCACCGAATTCCCTGGTGGGAACGGGCTTGTGCCGGCCGCCGCGGAACAGGCCGCCAATCCGCTTGTACAGAAAGAAAAACGAATGGGATGTCCCGTTCTTGACGGGCAGGACCGGCGTGGCACCGGGCAGCCGGGCCTGGATGACTTCCTGCTCCAGCACCAGTCGGCTGGAAAGCGAGCTGTATTGCAGCACATAGCACACCGGCTTCTGCGGATCGAGGCCGAGGGCTTCAAGGGTGTTGCCGCTGACATCCGTCCTGACCCAAAGGAACAGGATCTTGCGGAAAAGAGACAGGATCAGGCTGCGAATACCCTGATAAAGTCGCATAAGGTGCTACTCCGGTGCTGGAAACAGGCGCCAAGTTTAACGGGTTGGAGCGGGGCCGGAAAGCGCTATGCCGATTCTGGCCGGTGAATGTGATGTGGTACATTGCCACGGAACGTAATCGCTGCAGGTACAAGGCAAGGGTATGGTCGATCAAAACATGCAATGGGTACCGGGTTGGTCTGAACAGGGGCCGGAGCCGGGTGACCTGTTACTGGCGTTTGCCGGTAACAGCATTCTCAAACCCGGTGACGGCTGGTTTCTGACCTGGGGCGGCCCCGAAATGGGTGACAGCCGGCCGGAAGCCCTGATGCTTGGCACCGTCGGCGGCCGAAGGCTATATGTGACGGCATTGCCCGACACCGGCCTGCCCGGGCTGGAAACCCTGAGCCTGCGCGAGGCCATGTTGCATACGCCTGATGCCCCCTCCGAACTGCTCAGTACCGGTTTCCAGGTGTGGCAGTGGTGGCAGGACCATCGCTATTGCGGACGCTGTGGCGAGCGCACGGGGCCGCATCCCCGGGAGCGCGCCCGTTGGTGTGGCCGGTGTAACATTCCCTGGTACCCCAGGATTGCCCCTTGCATCATTACTGTGATTCGCCGGAATGATCGTTTTCTGCTGGCCCGGTCGGCCCGGGTAACCCGAAATTTCTTCAGCCTGATTGCCGGTTTTGTGGAGCCGGGCGAGAGCCTGGAGCAGGCCGTGGCCCGGGAAGTGATGGAAGAAACCGGCCTGGAAGTGACCAATGTCCGCTACCAGGCTTCCCAGCACTGGCCGTTTCCCCATCAGCTGATGGTGGGCTTCCTGGCAGACTATAAAAGTGGCGAGCTGAAGCTGCAGGAAGACGAGTTGGCCGAAGCCGGCTGGTTCACGCCGGAGGAGCATCCGCCGATCCCGCCGGAAACCACCATTGCCGGCCGCCTGATCAGTGCCATGAAAAAGGAAATCGCTGGTGGGTCGGGTAACTGACCATGGCTGATGCACGTCCCAGGGTACTGGTGTTCGATTCCGGCGTGGGTGGCCTGAGTGTGGCGTCCTGCATTCGCCAGGCCTTGCCGGGGGCCGAGCTTGTTTACCTGGCTGACAACGCCGGTTTTCCTTATGGCGATAAACCGGAGCAGGTAGTGATCGAGCGCAGCTGTGGCCTGATCATGGAGTGCCTGGCCCGGTGGCGCTGCGATGTCATTGTGATTGCCTGTAACACAGCCAGTACCGTGGCCTTACCCAGCCTGCGGTCCAGAACGGACATTCCGGTGGTGGGAGTGGTGCCGGCGGTGAAGCCCGCCGCCGCCTGCAGTGAAAACCGGCGCATCGGCTTGCTGGCTACCCCGGCTACGGTGCGGCGACCTTACCTGGACGACCTGGTGCGCGAGTTTGCGGTGGATTGCCAGGTGGTTCGGTTGGGGCGTCCGGGCCTGGTGCTCTGGGCCGAAGCCCTGGTGTCTGGTGCCGAGCCGCCTCAACAGGATCTGGACCAGGCCATGCAACCGCTGCGGGAAGCGGGGGTTGATACCGTGGTGCTGGGCTGTACCCATTACCCGCTGTTGCTGCCCTGGTTACGCAAAAGCCTGCCGGACGTACGCTATTGGGTAGAGTCTGGTGAAGCGATTGCCCGACGGGTGGCCTACTGGCTAGAGGAAGCCGGGCGCTTGCCTGAGGCGGAAACACCCAGGGAAGCCGGGCTGCCGGTTGTCCGGGAAGCCTGCTTTACCGGCGAGGTAGCGCCACAGATGGACCTGTTCCTGGCTGAGATGGGAATTCCGGTGGGGCAGGTGACTGGCCACTGGCCCGGCGTTACAGCAGCCGGGTCAGTTTGAACATGGCCAGGAATTCCAGTGCCGGAATTGCTCGTTTGTGGCAGCAGTAGGTTTTGAAGTCATCACCGCGGAAGCGTGACTTGGTGAACTCCAGCCCCTTGAAGTTATAAAGGAAGTTTCCTTTCTCGTAGACGCCGTGCAGCAGCGATTTCAGCAGCCGGCTTTCCTGGTGCTCGGTGGTTTTATCCAGCGATAGCGGAATCAGGCCCAGATCCAGGTAAGGCACGCCTTCTTCTTTGAACACGTCCATGGCATGTGCCATCAGGGTGTAAAAAATACCCTGGCGGAAATCGGCGTTGGCCCGGGAAATATTGGGCACGTAGCTGATGATTTCGTTGTTGCGATACACCGGGTCAAAGTAGATAAAGCCCACCGCCTTGTCGTCCTGGTAGGCGTAGAAGTGGCGCTCGTTCTCCCGGTACTCCATTTCCATCGGCCGGATCAGGAAACGGATTTCATTACTTTTGCACTTGCGGGTACGAATCCAGGCCTCGGAAATTTCCCGGGTGTGGTCGTCACTGAACCGTTCTTTAACGGTAATGCCGCTCTTTTCAGCCTGGTTGAGGGCAGTACGCAGAATCTGCTTCTTCTTACCGCTCAGGCTCCATTTACGGAGGTCGATCCGGGATTCGCTGCCAAACTGGGTGCCGTAGAGGCCAAAGCGCAGGTGCAGGAAATCCACCACCGGCTTGGATACCTGGATGTAGCAGGCATTTGGGAATTTCTGGTGAAAGCGTTCCAGGATGGCAGGGAAGTGTTCGGGCGCGCTGACCGGGTCAGACAAAACAAAGGTGCCGC
Organism: Marinobacter sp. L-46; assembly: GCF_056859535.1. Classification (NCBI taxonomy): domain Bacteria; kingdom Pseudomonadati; phylum Pseudomonadota; class Gammaproteobacteria; order Pseudomonadales; family Marinobacteraceae; genus Marinobacter; species Marinobacter sp. L-46. The sequence continues at coordinate 5,945 of NZ_JBSXOP010000072.1, read as the reverse complement.
CCCATTTGCGCATGTAGGCAATGTAGCCCATGCCGGGCACGTCAAAGTATTGCATGCCCGGTTGCAGGGTAGAGAACGACTGGGTGTGGGCTCCGTACCTTTTCAGGTAGTTAACCCGCTCGGAGAAGGAGAACTGGCCATCGGCCAGGTCCCTGACGCTGTCGAGTGCGAGAATCTGATCGGTCATGGTGAAGCTCCCGTTATCCGGTTGTTATTGTTTTGGTCGGCGGGCAGGGGTCAGGCCTGCTTTTGCCCGAGAATCGACCAGTAACAGTCCATGTTCAGAAGCTTGAACTTTTTCTTTTCCGTTACCTGCAGGCCAAGGCGCTGCATGTGTTCGGGATAGTTGTAGATTTTGTGGAAAGCGTTGTTGGCAAACAGCCAGAAGGTAAACACCGCCATATACCAGTACATCTTCTTGAACAGGCGGGACAGCAGGTTCCCGGTGGGGTAGCAGAAGTCACCGACAACCACTTTGGCATCGGCCTTGCCCAGCCGGATCAGGTGTTCCAGCACTTTTACCATCATGTCTTCGTCGAAAACATTCAGGAAAAAGTTGGCCACCACCATGTCGTATTGCTCGAATTCATCCACCTTCATGATGTCACTGTGAATCCGGCGAATGGTCAGGTTTGGTGCCTCGCTGTGCTGGGCTTCGGCAAACTTGCGCAGCATGGTTTCGGACAGGTCGACCACGGTCACGTCGGCGCCCAGCTCGGCGGCGCGAATGGCATCGCGGCCATGGCCAACGCCGGCAAACAGGATGCGGTCGCCGGGTTTCACGGTTTCCACGTCCAGCATGGCGGTTTTGCAGCGGTGGATGTTCTTGCCGCTGTAGAGGTTGCTCAGAAAGTCGTAAACAGGGCCGATGTATTTATATTTGTCGCGCATATCACTGCAGCCTTCGTTCTTGTTCCCTGGGGCCGTCACCGTTTTTATGGTTTTTGATCCGGCGTAAGCCGGTGCGGTGATCGGTTGTGATGGATCGAGCTTAGAGAAGGCTGTGGTCGAAATATGTGCAGTAGGCCGCATTTCCGGATACACAAAGTAACGCTCTGCAACGCTTTGCAAACTGCGTCAATATTTATAATAAGAGTGTCAGACAATAAATAATTGAAGTGTGAATTCGGGAATAGAGCCGTGTGCCGGCAGCGTGCAGCTGCCCTGATGATGTGCAGTTTGGTTCGTCATTTTATTGTCGGTCCGGGTTGTGTAAGTTTGCAGTCTGTCACCACCCTGTCACCTGTGGTGTGCAAGAATTGAGCGATATCGTTTTCGTGGCCCGCATTATGCAGGTACCGGTTTGCTGGCATCGTTGCCGGCTACGTGAAGATCAGAGAAGGAGTTCTACCATGACAAAACGGCAGGTCAGCGGCGGTGAAGCATCGTCAAGGGTGCTGGAGCAGTTACGCGGCAAAAAAGTGCTGATTACCGGAACAACCGGTTTTCTCGGCAAGGTGGTACTGGAAAAGCTGATCCGGGCGGTTCCGGATATCGGTGGTATCTATCTGCTTATCCGCGGCAACAAGCGCCATCCGGATGCCCGCAGCCGCTTTCTGAACGAAATCGCCACATCCTCGGTGTTCGACCGCCTCCGCGAGGCAGATACCGAAGCATTCGATGCTTTCCTTGAAGATCGAATTCACTGTGTAACCGGTGAGGTCACCGAGCCCGGCTTTGGTCTGGGAGAGCCGGCCTGCCGCAAACTGGCCATGGAGCTGGATGCGGTCATCAACTCCGCAGCCAGTGTGAATTTCCGGGAAGAACTCGACAAGGCGCTGACCATCAACACCCTGTGCCTGGAAAACATCGCACAGCTGGCCCGCATGAATCCTGCCCTGGCGGTGTTGCAGGTATCCACCTGCTATGTGAATGGCATGAACTCCGGGCAGGTGGCCGAGGCGGTGATCAAGCCGGCAGGCGAGGCTATCCCGCAATCGCCCGAAGGTTATTACGAGATTGAAGACCTGGTGCGACTGCTGCACGACAAGATCGAGGATGTCCGCTCCCGTTACACCGGCAAAGCGCTGGAAAAAAAACTGGTGGAGCTGGGCATTCGCGAGGCCAACCGCTATGGCTGGAGCGACACCTACACCTTCACCAAGTGGCTGGGCGAGCAGCTGTTGATGAAAGCACTGCAGGGGCGGAGCCTGACCATCGTGCGGCCTTCGATTATCGAAAGTGCGCTGGAGGAACCGGTGCCCGGCTGGATTGAAGGGGTCAAGGTGGCTGATGCCATCATCCTGGCCTACGCCCGCGAAAAGGTCACCCTGTTCCCCGGCAAGCGCTCCGGCATTATTGATGTTATACCGGTCGACCTGGTGGCCAACGCCATCATTATGGGGCTGGCAGAAGCCCTGGCCGAGCCGGGTGAACAGCACATCTACCAGTGCTGCAGTGGCGGTTCCAACCCGGTTACCCTGGGCCAGTTTATCGATCACCTGATGGAAGAATCGAAAACCAACTATGCCGCCTATGACCACCTGTTCTACCGCCAGCCGAGCAAGCCCTTTGTCGCCGTAAACCGGGGCCTGTTTGACCTGGTGGTGAGCGGCGTTCGCCTGCCTCTGAGCATCACAGACCGGGTGCTGAAACTGCTGGGCAACTCCCGGGACCTGAAATGGCTGCGCAACCTGGATACCACCCAGTCCCTGGCGACCATCTTCGGTTTCTATACCGCCCCGGATTATGTGTTCCGCAACGACCGTCTGCAGGACCTTGCCGAGCGGATGGGGCAGACCGACAAAGCCCTGTTTCCGGTTGATCCCAAGGCGATTGACTGGCAGCACTACCTGCGCAAAATCCACCTTGCCGGCCTGAACCGCTATGCGCTGAAAGAGCGCAAGGTCTACAGCCTGAAATCTTCCCGCCAGCGTAAAAAAGCGGCCTGAGCCGCTACCTCACCGGGCCCGGCCAGGCACCTGTCCTGGCCCGGATTACTGCCTTATGAGAATGCCATTTGGACGTTAGTCTAATTCATTGTGTAGTGGCACACATGTTGAACTACGGGTATCTGTCTTAAGAAGGACTGATAAAGTCCCACCACCCTGAATTTTGAAAACCCATAATGACAACAGACTCTTAATAGGGGGAGCACAATGACTGATAAACAGGTATATCCGGTGAGTCCGGAAGTGGCCGATCGCGCACTGGTTACCCGCGAACAGTACGAAGCCATGTATCGCCAGTCGGTAGAAGACCCGAACACCTTCTGGGGCGAGCACGGCAAGCGCCTGGACTGGATCAAGCCCTACAGCAAGGTCAAGAACAGCACCTACGACTACAACAACCTGTCCATCAAGTGGTTTGAAGACGGCGTGCTGAACGCCTCTGCCAACTGCCTGGACCGTCACCTGAAAGACCGTGCAGACCAGACCGCCATTATTTTCGAAGGCGATGATCCCTCGGTTTCCCGCAACGTCACCTACCGCGAACTGCACGAAGAAACCTGTAAGTTTGCCAACGTACTGAAAGATCAGGGCGTCAAGAAGGGTGATGTCGTCACCATCTACATGCCGATGATTGTTGAAACTGCCGTTGCCATGCTGGCCTGTGCCCGTATCGGTGCCATCCACTCGGTGGTGTTTGGTGGTTTCTCTCCGGAAGCACTGGGAGCCCGCGTTGTTAACGGCAAATCCCGCTTGGTGATCACTGCCGACGAAGGCCTGCGTGGCGGCCGTGCCATACCGCTGAAGAAAAACGTGGATGCCGCCCTCAAGCATGAGGAAGACGCCAAGGTTGAACGCGTGATTGTGGTCACCCGCACCGGCAACGACCAGGTGCCCTGGACCGAAGGCCGCGATGCCCGCTACGAAGACCTGATGAAAAACGCCTCGGCCGAGTGCGAGCCGGAGCCGATGAACGCGGAAGACCCGCTGTTCATGCTGTACACCTCCGGTTCTACCGGCGCCCCGAAAGGCGTTCTGCACACTACCGGTGGTTACATGGTGTATGCCTCCATGACCCACCAGTACGTGTTCGATTATCACGATGGTGACGTGTACTGGTGTACCGCTGACTTCGGTTGGGTAACCGGCCACAGCTACATCCTGTACGGCCCGCTGGCCAATGGCGCCATCACCCTGCTGTTTGAAGGTGTGCCCAACTACCCGGACAGCTCCCGCATGGGGCAGGTGGTGGACAAGCACCAAGTTAATATCCTGTATACCGCACCGACCGCTATCCGTGCCCTGATGGCTGAAGGTGAGTCCTGCATGAGCGGCACCAAGCGTGACAGTCTGAAGCTGCTGGGTTCTGTGGGTGAGCCCATCAACCCGGAAGCCTGGGAGTGGTATCACCGGGTGATCGGTAACAGCAAGTGCCCGATTGTGGACACCTGGTGGCAGACCGAGACCGGCGGCATCCTGATTTCCCCGCTGCCGGGCGCAGTAGACCTGAAGCCGGGCTCCGCTACCCTGCCGTTCTTTGGCGTACAGCCGGCGCTGGTGGATAACGAAGGTAACATCCTGGAAGGCAAGACCGAGGGCAACCTGGTCATCATGGACAGCTGGCCGGGCCAGATGCGCACCATCTACGGTGACCATGAGCGCTTCATCCAGACTTACTTCAGCACCTACAAAGGCATGTACTTCACCGGTGACGGTGCCCGTCGCGACGAAGACGGTTACTACTGGATTACCGGCCGTGTGGACGACGTACTGAACGTATCCGGCCACCGCCTGGGTACTGCCGAAGTTGAAAGCGCGCTGGTTGCCCACGAAAAAGTGGCCGAAGCCGCTGTTGTAGGCTATCCGCACGAGATCAAGGGGCAGGGCATCTACGTTTACGTAACCCTGGTTCAGGGCGAAGAGCCGTCTGACGAACTGAAGAAAGAACTGGTGCAGTGGGTGCGCAAGGAAATCGGCCCGATTGCCTCTCCGGACGTGATCCAGTGGGCGCCTGGACTGCCCAAGACAAGATCGGGCAAGATTATGCGCCGGATTTTGCGTAAGATTGCCGCTAACGAGCACGATCAGTTGGGTGATACTTCTACCCTGGCTGATCCGGGCGTAGTGGATGAGCTGATCGACAGCCGGGCGTTCAGGTAACGCCGGCCCTCGACAGCCCTTAACCTGAGAGGAATCTTTTGAATGACACAAACAATTATCGTCGCTGATGATCACCCGTTGTTTCGGGCAGCATTGAAACAGGCGGTCAATCAGGCGGTGCCGGATGCCGAGACCGTAGAGGTCGACAGCATCAAGGCCCTGCAGGCGGCGGTAGAGTCGCACCCGGATGCCGATCTGATCCTGCTGGATCTGAATATGCCGGGTGCCCACGGCTTCTCGGGTCTGGTGTTCATGCGTGGCCAGTACCCGGGCTTGCCGGTGGTGGTTGTGTCAGGATCGGAAGACTTGCAGGTTATGCGCCGTTCGGTGGACTACGGTGCCTCCGGGTTCATTCCCAAGAGTGCACCGCTGCCAACCATTACCGAGGCCATTCAGGCAGTTCTGGAAGGTGATGTCTGGCTGCCGGAAGGCGTAGCGGACAAGATCGAACGCATGCAGGCTGAGACCACGGACTTCTCGGAGCGCCTGGCGTCACTGACGCCGCAGCAGTTCCGGGTGCTGGGTATGCTGGCCGAGGGGCTTTTGAACAAGCAGATCGCTTATGATCTGGATGTTTCAGAGGCGACCATCAAGGCGCATATTACAGCGGTGTTCCGCAAGCTTGGGGTTCGTAACCGGACCCAGGCGGTGATTGCCATTCAGCAGATGGAGCTGGATCCTTCGGAGCAGTCGCTTTCGGGGGGCTGAGGTTTTAGCTTTTAAGTTTGTTTCAGAACGGGAGCCTTTGGGCTCCCGTTTTTTTTGTTTGCCCGGCGAAGCCGGCAAACCCGGCCATCTGAAAGAAGATGGCGTCACCCCGACTGAGGGGAAGACAATCCGACTGGCAAGGGCGTCACTGGCCAACGGTGGGGTCTGAAGGAAGCCATAGGAAGTTAA
>NZ_JBSXOP010000071.1:0-21335 GCF_056859535.1 Marinobacter sp. L-46 | reverse complement strand
CCAATGGGGGAAAGGGGGAGTTGTGCCTGAATGCCGGAAACTGGCTAAATAATCGCCAACTTCGACCATGACCACTCGGATCTGGCACTACCAGGCTTGGTCTGCGAAGGTTGTTGGAGCACTATGAGAAATCCGGGTTAGCAGACATTCATCGGTTGCCGGCAATGGCCGCGTCACACCTTACTGTTCCAGAAACCGCCGGCACAGGGTGGCGAAGGTATCGGCTTTTTCGGCGTGCAGCCAGTGGCCGGTGCCTTCGATAATTTTCAGTTCGGCGTTCGGAAACAAGCGGCGGATGGTGTCCTGGTGCTTTTCCTGGATGTAGGCGGAGTCTGCGCCCTTGATAAAGAGCACCGGCCCTTCAAACGGGCCATCACCTTCCGGTGCGTCCGCCAGGTTCTGGTAGCAGGCATCGATCACCGGCAGGTTCAGGCGCCAGCGGAAGATGATATCGCTGTCGGTCTGTTCTTCGGCCGGAATACGCTCCAGGTTCTTGAGCAGGAACTGCCGCACACCGGGGATTTCCACGAATTCTGCCAGGCGCTCGTCTGCCTGTTTTCGGGATTTGACCCCGTTCAGGTCGAGGCTTTTCATACCTTCGAGGATGTCGTCATGGCGGGGGTGGTAGGTCACCGGGGCAATGTCCGCCACGATGATGGCTTTCACCCGTTGCGGATAACTCAGGGCCACCTGCATGGCCACCTTTCCACCCATGGAGTGCCCCAGAATAGTAGCCTGCTCCAGCCCCTGAGCATCCATGTAAGTCACGATATCGGCGGCCATGGCCGGATAGTTCATTTCATTGCTGTGGGGAGAACTGCCGTGGTTACGCTCGTCCAGCGCGTGAATCTGCCAGTTATCTTCCAGCCGGCGGGCTATGCCACCCAGGTTCTCGAGGGATCCGAACAATCCGTGCAACAGGATCAGCGGCTCTCCCTGGCCGGAAATACGGTGATTCAGTTCAACGCCCATACGCAGGCAACCTCCGGTTATCTGAATGAACCGGATACACTACCACCGCCAGTGCACGGGGCAAGGGAAAATTCAGGCAGAAAAAAACCGGACAAAGGCCCGGCTAAATGGTCACATACATTACGACTGAGAAATCAGCAATAGAAGATGCTGTCCAGATACTCAGCCAGCGCCACGATGTTTTCGCGCTCGCTCTGGGTACGGGGAACAAAGATTTCCTGTGTCATACAACACCTCCAATTGGCGTTATGGCTACTTCAACCTGATGCCACACATGCTATCGTTTAAGGTGTTGATACCCGTTGACCAGCTGTGCCAATCGTTTGACATTTTGTATCAGCCTGAACCGAACCGCGGAGCCAGCGAACACCATGCATCCCCAAGCGGACCCAGCAACAACGCCCCATGTGGCGGCCTCCAGCACCCTTGCACTGGTGCATTACCTCGAAAAGCGGGGCCTGCTGGACCGTGCCCGGGTGGAAGACATCGCAGGGGTGCGCCTGGAAGAACTGGATGACCCGGACCTGCGCATTCCCGCCAGCATTCACTACCAGCTATGGGAACTGGCCGAGCAGCTGACCGCAGACCCGGGCGTAGGCCTGCACGCGGGACAAGTGATCGACCCGGAACGCATGGGGCTGGTAGGCCATGTGTTCTTCAATTGCGACACCCTGGGAGAAGCCGTTATCCAGTACGTAAGGCTGCACCGGCTGATCAATGAGTCGGTGACGCTCAGCTTCGAGCAGACGCCGGAGCAGTCCATTCTGACCTGGCAACCGGATAACCCCGCCTACTACTGCCGGCAGGACATGGACCGCACCCTGGCCGCCGCCCTGTGCCGCACCCGGCACTTTATTCATCGGGGCATCGAGGCAGACTGGGTGGAAATTGCCCATCCGGAACCGGATTACGCCGCGGAATACCAGAAGCTGTTCGGCGGCCAGGTCCTGTTCGGCTGTGGCATTACCCGCATGGCCTTTGCCAGCAAGCACCTGGGGCACCGCATTCCGCACCGCAACCCCTATGTGTATTCGGCGGTACTGAAACAGGTAAACGCCGTACTGGCCAGGCTGCAGACCCGCCGTTCGTTCAGCCGCAAAGTACGCCGGCTGATCTCCCGGCAAATGGCGACCGACCGTATTGACGCCGACACCCTGGCCAGGCAATGCCACATGAGCCGGCAAACCCTGTACCGCCGGCTGAAAAAAGAAGGCCTGAGCTTCCACGACCTGGTGGAACAGGTCCGCAAAGACAAGGCGCTGCGCTATGTTGCCGACGATCAATATGCCCTGGGCGAAATTGCTTTCCTGCTCGGGTTCTCCGAACTCAGCGCCTTCAGCCGCGCCTTCAAGCGCTGGACCGGCATGGCGCCCGCGCAATACCGGGCCAGGCACCAGGAGGCAAGCGCATGACCGGTGATACCCTGTCCTGGCTCGCCATCCCCCTGGCCTTGCTGTACCTGTCAGCCATCGCCTGCATCTATCGCATTCTCCTGACCTACCGCACCTCCCAGGGTGCCATTGCCTGGATTATTGCCTTGCTGGGCCTGCCCTACCTTGCCGTGCCGGCGTTCCTGCTGTTCGGACGCATCCGCTTTGGCGGCTACGTAAAGGCCCGGCGCATGGGCAACAAGGATTTGTCTGACCTGCTGGACACCTTTGAGAACCAGAGTACGTCGATCGCCAAGCCCGGCGACCGGCACTTCAGCGATGAACTGCAGGTGCTGTGCAAACTCAGCCGGCAGCCGTTTACCAGCCGTAACCGCTGCACGCTGCTGCGGGATGGCGAGGCCACCTTCGAGGCCCTGTTCGAAGCCATGGAACAGGCCACCCACTATATCCTGCTGGAGTTTTACATCGTGCGCTCCGATAAGGTGGGCCACCGGATCAAGGAAATCCTGGAGCGCAAACTGGCGGAAGGTGTGTCGGTGTGGTTTCTGTACGACGACATCGGCAGTGTCTCCCTGTCCCGCCGCTGGCTCAACGAACTGAGCGCCGCCGGGGCACGGGTTGCCTCCTTTGGCGACGGCAACATCCGCCGCCGGCGCTTCCAGATCAACTTCCGCAACCATCGCAAGCTGCTGGTGTGTGACGGCCACACCGGCTTTGTCGGTGGCATCAACCTGGGCGACGAATACCTGGGAACTGCCATGGACCAGGAGCCCTGGCGGGATACCCACTGCCGTATCGACGGGCCGGCGGTCATCGGCCTGCAACTGGCCTGGCTGGAAGACTGGAACTGGGCCAGCAACGACCGTCCCGAGCTGGAATGGGCGCCGGCAGAGCCACCTCCGGGGCAGCAGGAAGTGCTGGTACTGCCCTCCGGCCCGGCCGACACCTGGGAAACCTGCACCCTGTTTTTCCTGAACTGCATCAACAACGCCCGAACCCGCCTGTGGATCGCCTCGCCCTACTTCGTGCCGGATTTCCAGATCATGAACGCGCTGCAGCTGGCGGCACTGCGTGGCGTGGATGTACGCATCCTGATTCCGGAGAAATCCGACAGCCCGCTGATCCGGGTAGCGGCCTATTCCTACCTGGTGCAGGCCAGCCAGGCCGGCATCGGCATCTATCGTTACCAGCCGGGCTTCATGCACCAGAAGGTGGTACTGGTGGACGACCGCTATGCGGCCCTGGGCACTGCCAACATGGATAACCGCTCTATGCGCCTGAACTTCGAGATCATGGCCATTAACACCCACCCGGAGTTCATCGGGCAGGTAGAGCAGATGCTGGAAGACGACCTGAAACAGTGCCGGCTGATGACCGAAAGCGACTACCAGGACCGCTCACTTCCGTTCCGCCTGGGCTGTCGTGCCGTACGGTTGCTGGCACCGCTTCTTTGAACTGGTTCTCAGTGCAGGCTTGTGCCAATATGACCGCCCGAAAACCGGCAAGACAACAACCGATACTCCATGACCGCATTCAAACCCCGTGAGACCCTGACCGAGCAGGTCGCCCGCCACATCGAGAACCTGATTGCCTTTGGCCAGCTCCGTTCCGGCGAGCGCATCTACGAAAGCGCCATGGCCAAGGAAATGGACGTAAGCCACGGCTCCATCCGCGAAGGCCTGCTGCTGCTGGAAAAACGCCACCTGGTCAGGAACGTGCCCCGCAAAGGCGCCTTCGTAACCCCGCTGGACGAGCACTTCGTCAGAAGCCTGTACGAAACCCTGAAGCTGTACCTGACCCACACCGGCCGCAAACTGGTGCGGCAATGGCAACCCGAAGACATGGCCCGGCTGGAATCACTGCACAGCCAGATGCAGGCTTGCTACCAGAACAACGACCTGATGGCGTTCCTGGAGCTGGGCATCGAGTACACCAAGGCCTCGCTGGCCTACGCAGACAACTACTTTATTGTCTCTGCCATTGAAGACCTGTGGCCATCGGCCAAGCGCTGCGCGTTTGTAGCCTTCCGCCAGGGCGGGAAGCAGGTTCTGGAAGACAACCTGAAGCATATGGAAGAGTCGATCCAGGCCATTCGTGACCGGGACGAAGAGGCCCTGGCTTCGCTGCTGAACAGCTACGCACAACAGCAAAGCGACCAGGTACTGGCGGCGCTGGATCAGTAGAACAGCTGGGTGAACGAGAAGCCGATGTTCAGGTAGGCGGTCCAGTCGTCTTCATTGTTATAGGCACCAGCCAGCTGCACCGGGCCCAGGAAGGTATTCACCCCGGCAAACAGGCTCCAGGATCGTACCAGGCCAGACCAGCGGACATCGTCCATGGTGTCCCAGGCGTTACCGGTTTCAAAGCCCACGCCGGCGAACCAAGGCATCACCGGCCCGCCGAATTCCCGCCGGGCATAGGCCGACAATAGTGCCGCATCGTTACCGGTGATTTCACCCGGTGCATAGGCCGACAGCTGCCGGAAGCCTCCCAGGCGGGCCGCATTCTCGATACCCGCCTCACCACTGACCACCTGCCGGGTGTACGCCAGGCCAGTGAGGTTGAACCGGCCCCAGGTGCCGGTGCCCAGGAGCATGCCGGTCACCGAATCGAACTCCCGGTCAGAGCCCAGCCCGTCTCGCTCAAAACGGCCCCGGATACCGGCAAAGGCACCGGACTTCGGGTAAAAGGTATCGCTCAGGGAATCATGCACCAACTGCACACTGGCGTAGCCCTGATGCACATGGTCAGAAGGTGCCACCGACGCACCCAACTCATCGTCCACTGATGCCAGCCCGCGCACGTAGCCCAGGCGCACTTCACCGTTGCGGCCCAGCTCCATACCTACTGCCAGGTCTATCTGGCGGAAGCCTACATCAATCTCGGCAATCCGCTCGCCATCCTGGTACACGCTGTAATCATCCTGGCGGTATTCCACGCCCAGCACCGCGAACCGGTCATAGCCGTAATCCAGGGGCTGGTACCACTGGGTGCGCACCCAGGGCTGGGTCCCCAGCTGCAGGGCGGTCTGCCACTCGGCCCCCAGCTGGTTCAGTTCGGTCATACGCAGGCCCGCGGCCAGGTTAAAACGGGTGTCGCCGTCAAAGTTGTCTTCGTAGTTCAGGCCAAACGACAGGTAGTTCGGCCCCCAGCTTTTCTCCCGGGCCCGCACCATCAGCACCGGGCCCTCGTCAGAGGGGCGCATCGACCAGGACACTGTCTCGTAGTAGCCCAGGCCGTAGATGCGTTTCAGGTCATCTTCCAGCTGTTCGACATCCAGTGGCTCACCGGCTTGCTGGCGAATCCGCTCGCGCAGGAATTCACTGGCCAGGCGGTCACCCTGTGTGAACTCGATCCGGGCGATCGGCCCCGGCTGCCACATGCCGCCTTCGACCGAATCCCGCCAGGCCTGCCAGGCCGGGCCGGAAACCGCCAGCCGGTTCAGCGCCACCGCATGTTCGCGGGCAGCGGTCGCGCCCAGCTCGAACAGTACCGGGCCGTCGAAAAAGTCAGCAGAGGAATACCCTTCCAGGTCCGGCCGGATGAGTATGTCGCTGTCGGTCAGCCGGGCCAGCTGATCGTCGGTATTACGGCGGGTCATCATGGTGGTCAGCTGGCCAACCACCGAAAAGGCTTCCTGCATTTCCTCGTTGGTCAGCAGCGGGTCGGTGATATCCACGGCAATGATGATATCGGCGCCCATATCCCGGGCCACGCTAACCGGCAGGTTGTTGGCTACACCACCGTCTACCAGCAGCCGGCCGCTTCGTTCTACCGGCGCGTAGACTCCGGGTATGCTCATACTGGCCCGGATGGCTTCCGCCAGGTCGCCACTGCCGATCACCACTTCCACCCCGGTTTCCAGGTCGGTGGCCACCGCCCGGAACGGGATCGGAAGCTCATCGAAATCCTCAACCAAGGCGGCATTGCGGGTCAGTTCGTTCAGGATAAAACCCAGGTTCTGGCCGGTCACCAGGCCGCCACCCAGCCGGATACCGTCCATGCTCACCCCCAGGCCGGGGGCCAGAGGCAAACGCCAGTCATCCTGCTTGCGCCGCACCGGCTTGTAGGCACGGCCGGGGTCGTCCCGGAAACTGGACAGCCAGTCCAGCTCGATAAACCGGCGTTCTATTTCCTCCACCGGCATACCGGAGGCATACAGGGCCGCCACTGCAGAGCCGGCGCTGGTGCCTACCACCAGGTCTACCGGCACCTTCATTTCTTCCAGCGCACGCAACACACCCACATGGGCCATGCCCTTGGCGCCGCCGCCACTGAGCACCAGGCCCACCTTGGGGCGAACCTCGGGCCGAGACTGGGCCCAGGCTGGGGCTGCCAGCATGGCCAGCAACGTCAGCGCAATGGCGAACAGCTTCGGGGGGCTCAAGATCGGGCGATCAGTGCTTTCTCTTGTCATCGTCGGCAAGGGAAAGGTGGGAGATATCCGGCACAACCGGCGGCGGAACCACCCGGTCTTCGCCAAGGTCGGTGCCGGGTGGCGCAAGGGTCCAGTCTTCCAGATGCTCAAACATGGGGGCTTCGGCTTCCTGGTGTTCCACCAGCGTGACTCCGGGCGGGTCCAGGCTCAGGCCGGAACCGGCCAGGATGTCATCCACTTTTTCACCCGCAACGGGCAGTCGGTCACCGGGCTCCGGTTCGGGCGCTTTACCGGTTCGGGCGGGAGCATCCTGCGCAGCACCGGTAGGTGCCGGTGCCGGGCTGGCGGGGCGTTCCGGTGCCGACGGTGCCGGTTCCTGCCGGGGCTGCGGCCTGGATGGCGCTGCACCGGCCATCGGTTGCACATAGGCCACCATGCCATGCTTTTTCAGAACCGTCTGGTATTTTTCGGCCTGTACCTGCTCAAGCTTGTTGCGGATAACCACCGGCTGACCGCTGAACATGCGGTCGAGCTGCTCGACACTGGCCTTGAACAGGGCCTTTGCGTTATTGCGAACCGCAGCAGGGTCGGTGCCCGGCACGCACTCCCCTTTGAACACAAGCTGGAACATAGTTTTGCCTCGTTATTTTTCGCAGACCAATGCGCCAATGATAGCTGAAAACCATCGCCGGAACAGGCCAGCCCGGTGAGCCCCGGCAAATGCCTGCAGATTGCAAACAATTGAAAAATCCGGTGGGTACCGGAGGAAAATTGCCAAATCCTCTGCAACAATCTAACTTAATAATCTGTTACATTGTGTTACACAGATTTAAGGCGCGACCCAAGGAGAATAACCATGCGTGCCCTGTTGCCATCCCTTGCTTCCGCCGCAGTCATCGCACTGGCGGCACCCGCAGCTCAGGCAGAAAACCTGGATGTTCTGATGAGCGGCGTATTCGCGGACAACGAAGCCACCTACATCGGTTTTGAAAGCATCGAGCGGGAAGACATCCCGGAACTTGCGACGGTGGATCGCAAATACCTGGTGGTGGACTTCCGCTTTACCGACCAGGAACCGGCCAGCGAACAGCTTCAGGCCAGCGTACACAAAGTCTGCATGGCCCTGCTTAAAGACCGCAACCTGGTCCGCTCACTGTCGGATTCCGGTTACGATATGGTATCGGTTGCCTTCGACCGCCAGTCCCAGTTCGACTGCCTGTAAGCCAGAGCTGCCTCAGCTCTGGCCCAGCAGGCGCGGGAAGGCTTCCAGCGCGGTGTTAACGGCATCCAGGTTGAAGGCTTCCACATCCGACAGCAACTTCTCACCGTACTGGGTCACCGACGGCGACCGATAGCGCTGCCCCCACTCGACCACTCTCAGGGCAAAGTCTTTCATCTGTTCCGGGTCGCCACTCTCGCGAACGTCTTGCCATTCGTTGCCGAAGTCTTCCGCCAGTTTTTCCCGCAACCAGCCCCGCTCCTGCATGCTCATGGTCTGGGCCAGCAAGCGCTCGGATTCTTTCGGTGTTCCATCGTCTTCCACCTGCTCGACGGTGGCCTCCACCCGGGGCAAGACCACCGAGAAGGTAGACCCCACGTCTGACTCACTCTCCACCGTCAGCTCGCCGCCCATCATTTCCACCAGTTTACGGCTGATTGCCAGGCCCAGCCCGGTGCCACCATAACGCCGGGAGCTCTGGCCTTCCTGCTGTTCAAAGGCATCAAAAATGCGCTCCTGCTGGTCTGGTGCAATGCCAATGCCGGTATCCGCCACCGTCACCACCAGCCGGTAATACCGGGTTTCGGAGTCTTCCCCGCCCGGTTCGTCCAGCTCGCTGGCCACGGCCCGAACGGTGACCCCACCCTCGTGGGTGAACTTGATAGCGTTACCCACCAGGTTGAACAGCACCTGCCGCAGCCGGGTTTCATCCAGCATCATGGCCGCCGGCATTTTCTTGCCAACGCTCACTTCCAGGGTGATGCCCTGCTCGGTGGCGCGCAGATCGAAGATGTGGCGGACATCGCTCAACAGCCGGCGCACCGACACGGGGCCAAAGTCCAGTCGCATCTTGCCGGCCTCAATCCGGGACAGGTCCAGGATGTCGTTAATCAGCATCAGCAGGCTGCGGCTGCCGGCACGGATGGCGTTGAGGTAGTTACGTTGCTGGGGGTCGGTAACCGAGTTATACAGCAGGTCACTGTAGCCGATCACCGCGTTCATCGGCGTCCGGATTTCATGGGACATATTGGCCAGGAATTCGCTTTTGGAGCGGCTTGCGGCTTCGGCCTGCCGCGCCAGCCGCTCCGCCTCCAGCTTGGCTGCCCGCAGCTCGTCTTCACTTCGCCTCAGGGCATTCTCCGACCGGATCCGCTCGTCGACTTCCAGCGACAGCTTTCGGTTCCAGTACAGGAAGATCAGCACCACCACGATGGCGATCAGGATAATCCGGCGCACCACGGTGTAGTCGGCTTCCTGCTCGATATCCAGGTGAATCCAGCGGTTGTACACCGCCTCGGTTTCCGATGCCGGCAAACCACTCAGGGCCTTGTTCAGTATCCGGTGCAGCTGCTGGGCCGACTGTCCCACGGCTAACCGCAGGTCATACTGGTACGGGGTGATGCTGGTAATACGCAGATTGGTCAGCCCCAACCGGGCGACGGTGTAACTGACCGCCGGGATGTGGGTCACCATCACGTCCAGGTCGCCGTTAGACAGCGCCAGCAAGCCTTCTTCTACGGTTTGCTGCGGATAAATGTCGAGGTTCGGATGATTGATCAGCAGGTAATCATGGCTGGCCTGGCGATTGACCACCCCTACCCGCTCGTCACGCAACTCCCGCAAATCCCCGATAAACCGCCCGGTGTCCCGAATCGCCAGGGCAATGGGCACGTTGACGTAAGCCCGGGTAAACAGGAAATCCTGCTCGGTACGGGGTGTTCGGGACATGCCCGGCAGGACATCCACTTCACCGGATTTCAGCTGTTCTTCCGAGGCACTGCGGCTATCCACCGGGACATATTCAAAGCGGATGTCCAGGTCCTGCTCCAGGCGCTTGAGCAGGTCAACCACCAGCCCGGCGGGCCGGCCGTCCTGCTGGAATTCGAAGGGCGGCCAGTCTGACCGGACGCCCACCTTCAGCCCGGGATTGGCTTTCAGCCAGGCCCGCTCTGAACTACTAAGGGACTGGTTACCGGCGTCCATCTCCGGCGCGCTGGCCTGCAGCCAGGACTGCCGGATGCTGCGATGTTCCTGGTGGCCGAGGGCGGTGATGGCGCGGTCGAACACCCGGAACAGGTTGGCTTCTTCGATGGGCACCTGCAGCACGACATCCACCTCCCGGTGGTCGAGCAGCAAGGACAGGCCAACGCCGTTGATCATTGCCGATTCCAGGTAGTCGGACACCACCGGCACCGGCCCCAGAAACGCATCCGCCTTGCCCGACAGCAGCAGGCTGACAGCTTCGCCAAGATTGGCCGCCGGCACCGGGGTAAAGTTGTTCACCGGGTCCAGCAGCGGGTACTGGTTGGGGTCGTCACCGACAATGGCCACCCGGCTGCCTTCAAGGTCTGACGGGCCGCGGATTGCCGCCTCTCCGGCATTCACAAAGACCCCATAGGTGAGCGACATCAGTGGCGCCGTATGGCGCACGCCCGGAATCACCGGGGCATCGGGAATGCGGGTGGTCAGGATGATATCCGGCTCGGGCTGGTTACCGGAGCCATCCAGGAGTTCCGGCTCTACCAGCACCCCCAGCTTGTTTTCAATCCGCTGCAGGTAATCGATCCAGATACCCGCCAGGGGGCCATCGCCGGTATCGAACACCAGGGGTACCTGGCTGTGGCGGATGCCTACCCGGAAGCTGTCCTGCTGCTCCAGCCACTCCAGGTCTTCCACGCCCAGCACCGGGTCCGGCGCAGCCAGTGGCGGATCTGCCAGTGCGGCCCCTTGAAATACCAGAAACAGCAGGCAGAACAATAACTGTGAAACAGACTTCACTGGATATCCTCGGCGGGTCCACTACATTTCAGGAAACCATACCCGTAAACGGGGTACATTGCATTTTGCCAACCCATCACAGAGGGCACTTCCATGGACACCAGCAAACATAGCCTGAGCACCCTGTTCAAACAACTTGGCATGCCGGCAGACAAAGCCAGCATCGAAGACTTCATTGGCCGTCACTCGCCACTGCCCTCGGAAATCGCACTGCAGGATGCCCCGTTCTGGTCCGAGGCCCAGTCCCACTTCCTGGAGGAAGGCCTGGAAGAAGACAGTGACTGGGCAGAAATCATTGACGAGCTCGATGCCATGTTGAGGCACTGACGCCCGGTTTCAACTCTCGCCGGAACCCGAGCCCCCGCGCCGGCGCCTGGCCCGGGGATGGCTCTGGTCATAGACTCTGGCCAGGTGCTGAAAATCCAGGTGGGTATACACCTGGGTAGTTGCGATATCGGCATGGCCCAGCAATTCCTGCACGGCCCGCAGGTCACCACTGGATTCCAGCATGTGACTGGCAAAGGAATGCCGGAGCAGGTGCGGGTGCAGGCGCTGGTCGGCCCCCTGCAACACACCCCAGCGGGCCAGCCGGGCCTGGATGCTGCGCCGGCTCAGGCGGTCACCCCGCTGGCTGACAAACACTGCGGGCTCGCCTTCCGGCGCCAGGGACGACCGCATTGCCAGCCAGTTGTTCAGGGCCGTTACCGCCTTGCCGCCTACCGGCAGAATCCGCTCCTTGTTCCCCTTACCCAGCACCCTCACCTCCCGGCCTTTGAGGTCCAGGGAGAGCAGGTCAAGCCCGGCCAATTCTGCCAGCCGCAGGCCAGAGGAATACATCAGTTCGAACATGGCCAGGTCCCGGACTTCCAGCGGATCGTCCGGGTTTACTTCCAGCAACTGGTTGATCTGGTCAACATCGGCCACTTTCGGCAACCGGCGACCGGTTTTCGGAGCCCGGATATCCAGCGCCGGGTTATCCCGGGCCAGGCCTTCCCTGAGCAGATACTGGTAGAAGCGACGAATAGAAGATAGATGGCGGGCAATGCTGCGGCCGCCAAGGCCGCCTTTACTGAGGTGGGCGACATACCGGCGGACGTCGTGGCTGGACAGGTCCGCCCAGCAATCGCAACCGACTCCTGTCAGCCAGAGCGCCAGGCGCTGCAGGTCACGCTGGTAATTATCGCAGGTGCGCGCGGAGTGCCGCTTTTCTGATTGCAGGTGGCGGATAAAGCCCGACAGCGGCGCCGCCAGGGCCTCGGGCGGCGTGCCGGGGGTGTCGAGGGCGCCGGGGTCAACCTCCAAGGTCACCCCTGACCGCTTTCCACCGCCAGGTCAGACACCGATGCGCCGGAGCCATGGCGTTTGAGCATGGGCGGCAGCAGGCGGCTCAGGGTATCGCTGATATAACTCAGGAACAGCGATCCCATGCTCTGGTCAAAATAACCCGGCTCGCAGCTACCCACCGCAAACACCCCGACCAGGCCTTCATGGCGCAGTGGCATCAGGGCCACCGAGGCGATCGGTTCGTCCCGGTCCGGGAACAGGAACTCCCGCTCATTCTCCCGGAATTGTCCGCACACCGCCCGCTCACCATCCAGCAGGCTACCCAGTCGTTCCTGGGCCAGGTCGGCATTGACAACATGCAGGGCACCCTGGCCGGAACCGGGCAGTTCATCATCGCTGAACAGCAAGACAGACGCGGCATCCAGCCCGAAATCACTTCGGATACTGTCATCGATAGCCGCCGCCATGTCGTTCAGGTTTCGGGCTTCGATCACCTGCAGCAGCAGGCGTTTGCTCTTCTCGAACAGGCGGTCGTTGTGGCGGGCAATCGAGACCAGCTCGACCAGCTCCCGGCGCAGGGTATCGCGCTGCTCACGGAACAGATGAACCTGGCGTTCCACCAGGGAAATCGCACGTCCACTGTCGTGAGGCAGGGTCAGGGTGCGCAGCAGTTCATCCTGGTCGACAAAGAAATCAGGGTTGTCGCGCAGATAATCCGCTACCTGCTCACGGGTGAGTTCTGCGACCTTCTGGCGGGCCGTTTGTTCTGTCATCGTGTTCTCCTGAGCTGTCAGGACCTTGTTTTAGGGCTGCGAGTGCCTTTACGCCGGCGCGGCGGAGCCTCGCCCGGCAGTCGTAACTGGCCTTCAAATACTGTTGTTGCAGGGCCTTCCATCATAACAGGGGTACCCTCACCCTGCCATTCGATCACCAGCCGCCCGCCACGCAGTTCCACATCCACCCGGGCATCCAGCAAGCCGCGCAACTGGCCGGCAACCACTGCAGCACAGGCACCGCTGCCGCAGGCCAGGGTTTCACCGGAGCCCCGTTCGAACACCCGAAGCCGGGCGTGGCTACGATCCACAATCTGCAGGAAACCGATATTGGCCCGGGCCGGGAACCTCGGATGCTTCTCCAGCGCCGGCCCCAGGCTGGCGACCGGCGCGGTATCCACGTCGTCCACCACCAGCACACCGTGGGGATTGCCCATAGACACCGCCGACAATTCAATCTGCTGACCGTCCACTTCCACCGTGTACACGGTTTTCTGGCGGTCGGCGGCAAAGGGAATGGCGGGCGGGTTCAGTTCCGGCACACCCATGTTCACCATCACCATGCCGTCTTTGCCAATTTTCAGTTCAATCACGCCCTTGGCGGTCTGTACCCGCACCACCCGCTTGTTGGTCAGGCGCTGATCCCGCACAAAGCGTGCAAAACAGCGGGCGCCGTTGCCGCACTGCTCCACTTCCGAGCCGTCGGCATTGAAGATCCGGTAGCGGAAGTCGACATCCGGTAATCCGGGCGGCTCCACCACCAGCAGCTGGTCAAAGCCAATGCCAAAGTTACGGTCGGCCAGCTCCCGGATCATTTCCGGGCGCAGGTGAAACGGCTGGCTGATGGCATCCACCACCATGAAATCATTGCCCAGGCCGTGCATCTTGGTGAACCTCAGCAGCGGCCCCTGATTCCGTCTTTGCTGGTTCATCTCCGGTTCCCCGCTCATTCCGGCAGACAACTTTCAGGAGCCAGCTGGTCTTCCAGGGTTTCCCTGCGCCGGACTACATGCACCTTGTCACCATCCACCATCAGTTCGGGCGGGCGGTTTCGGGTGTTGTAGTTGGAGGCCATCACAAAGCCGTAAGCACCGGCAGAGCGCACGGCCAGAAGGTCACCGGCCTGCAGGCGCAGCTTGCGGTCCTTGCCCAGGAAGTCGCCGGTCTCACACACCGGGCCCACCAGGTCCCAGGCTTTCTCTTCGCCATCCTGGTGCGGCTGGACCGGAATGATCGCCTGCCAGGCGCTGTACAGGGCCGGACGGATCAGGTCGTTCATGGCCGCATCGATGATGGCAAAGTTCCGGTGTTCGGTGCACTTCAGGAATTCCACCCGGGTCACCAGGATGCCGGCATTGGCGGCAATGGAACGGCCCGGCTCCAGGATCAGCTCCAGCTGACGGTCGCCCATACGCTCGGCCAGGGCTTTCACATAGTCCGCCGGCTGGGGCGGCTGTTCCTGGCCATAGGTAACGCCCAGGCCACCCCCCATATCCAGGTGGCGAATGCGGATGCCCTGTTCCGCCAGCGAATCAATCAACGCCAGCACCCGATCCAGCGCATCCAGGAACGGCGACACAGAGGTCAGCTGGGAGCCGATGTGGCAGTCCACACCGTGAATGTCCAGGTTCGGCAGGCTGGCCGCCCGGGCATAGACCTGCGGAGCTTCGGCAATATCAATGCCGAACTTGTTCTCTTTCAGGCCAGTGGAAATATAGGGATGGGTGCCGGCATCAACATCCGGATTCACCCGCAGGGAAACCGGCGCCTTCACTCCCAGCTCGCCGGCCACCTTGTTCAGGCGGTCCAGCTCGGTGTCGGATTCCACGTTGAAACAACGAACGCCGGCTTCCAACGCCCGCTTCATTTCCCATTCCTGCTTGCCGACACCGGAAAACACCACTTTTCCGGCCTCGCCACCGGCCTTCAGCACCCGCTCGAGCTCACCGGCCGAGACAATGTCGAAGCCGGCACCAAGCCGGGCCAGCACATTGAGTACAGCCAGGTTGCTGTTGGCTTTCACGGCGTAGCACACCAGGTGCGGCCGGCCAGCCAGGGCGTTGTCGTAGGCCCTGTAATGGCGCTCCAGGGTAGCCCTGGAATAGACATAGGCGGGCGTACCGAAGCGCTCGGCAATCTGTGCTACGGGGACGTCTTCGGCGTAGAGTTCGCCGTCACGGTAATTGAAATGATCCATGGTGTTCCTGACTGTTCGGGCAGAATCGGGTTGAGTGGTCAGCTTTCCGGCTTGTCGTCGCTTTGCTGTGTTTCAGCACTGTTTTCAAGCGCCGGCACCGGCGCTTCCCGGTACAGGGGGCCTTTCTGGCCACAACCGGAAACCATCAGCGAAACCAGCACCAGGGCCGCCAGCCCCGGCCAGCGCACCTGCTTGACCTGCATACCCAATCCCCTGAGTGAATAATGGGCGAAGTATACCCGACACCCGGCCATTACGGCGAGGGAACCGGCTCCACCCAGGGCAATCCGATAACCGGGACGCCATCCACTTCTTTTCGGGTGAGGAGCCAGTATCATGGGAGCCATTCTGTCATTTACAGCCATAACGACAATCCGGAGACCCGCAAGGGACAACCGCTGTGAAAGAATTCCTGATCCAACGCTATCGCCAGGACCCGCTAGGCCCCGACATTCCGCCCACGCTGGTACAGATCGATGACACCGGCCGGGTTATCCGGGCCGATCGCCATACCGATACCATGTTCGGCTACGAACCGGCGGAACTGATCGGCAAGCCGGTGCAACAGATTCTCGCCTCGTGCCAGGACGACCCTTTTGCACCGGCTAACCGGCACCGACTGAATGACGGCCAGAAGGTCCTGGTGACCTTCCGCCACAAGGAGGGATTCTTCTTCACAGCCCGGTTGGGCCTGCACACTGAAATGCGGGATTCCGACCAGGCCGCCAGCGCCACGATTACGCTGCGGGACAGCATCGCCATGGACAGCAGCCTGTTGACACTGGCGGAGCAAAGCGCCGGCTTCGGCCTGTGGGAACTGGATATCGCCAGCAACGAGATCGGCTGGACCGAAGGCGTTTACCGGTTACTGGAACTGCAGCCCGGCACCGAGCTGACGCCCGAGCAGGCCCTGTTCTACTGCCAGGCCGGCCAGAACCGGGCCCGGGCCCTGTTCCGCCGCAGCATCCGCACCGGCAAGCCGTTCAGGATTGACCTGTCCATCCTCACTGGCAAGCAGAACCAGCAAACCGTCACCCTCGCCGGCGGCCCTCTTGGCGACAGCCGGGAACCGCAGCGGCTGGGGGGCGTCATCGTCAATCACAGCGAAGTCATGCGCCACGATGACGAAAAACAACGGGTACGGAGCATTCTGGAAGCCACTGGCAACGCCACCGAAGACCTGGTACTGGCAGTGAATACCCGGCTGGACCTGCTGCACTTCAATAAGCCCTGGGCCCGCCAGTTTTATAAAGCCTTCGGACTGGCCCCTTCTGTCGGCGATAATCTCAGCAAGCTGCTGGGCGACTTCCCGAATGAGCGCCGGCTGATCGAACGCCTGTGGCAACGGGCACTGGAGCGGGACAGCTTTGTTGCGGAGATGCCACTGAACCGTCAGGGCGAAGGCTTTCCGGTGTACGAATTCCATTTCCAGAGCCTGCGCGGCCCCCATAACGAAGTGGTTGGCGCAGCCCATGTAGCGAGGGATATCAGTGACCGCCTGAAGCGCAACCTGGACGATGACCGGCGCACCCGGTTTGACCCGGTCACCGGCCTGCTCAACCGTCGCGCGTTTCTCGAACACCTGGAACGGGCCCTCACCCACCAGCACCGGCGCCAGTTCACCGACAGCCTTCTGTTGCTGGACCTGGACAACTTCGAGCAATACCAGGAAAACGCCGGCAGCGGCGCCTGCGACCGTTACCTGCGGGAGTTGGCGGCCACTCTGGGGTTGCGGGTCCGGCAACGGGATGCCCTCGCCCGGCTGGCCGGCGACACTTTCGCGCTGTACATCGAGAACTGTCCGGAACCCAGGGTGCGCAAACTAGCGGATGAAATCCGCGAGCAGATTGCCCGCTTCCAGTTCAACTGGCAGGGCCAGCAACTGCAAACCACCGCCAGCGGCGGGCTGTTGATTCTGGGCGGCGAGCAGCCTGAACAGCCGGAACAACTGCTGAGCCAGGCCGCCAACCTGTGCCACACCGCCAAGATCTCCGGCCGCAACCGGATTCACGCAGCCCACGCCAGGCATGGTGAACAACCGGCGGGAAGTTCCGACCAGCAACTGGAGCAGCTTCGCAACGCCCTGGACAACAACCACCTGCTGCTGGAATTCCAGACCATGAAACCGGTGGCCAGCGTAACCTGGGGCGACCACATTGAAATCCTGTGCCGGATTCCGGGTGCCAACCCGGACGACACGCCACTGACACCGAACCAGTTCCTGCCCATCGCCGAACGCTTTGACCTGGTAAAACGGCTGGACCGGCAGGTCATCCGCCAGACCCTGGACTGGCTGGACCGGCATCCATTGCTGAAGCCGCGGCTGAAGTACTGCGGTTTCAACCTGTCTCTGGCCAGCATCCTGGATGACAGTTTTGCGGAGTTCATGGAACAGGCGGTGGCAACGCTGGCTTACAAGCCGGAGTGTTTCTGCCTGGAAATCCGGGAGGCCCATGCCACCCAGTATCCGGATGAAGTGGCGGTGCTGTGCGATGCCCTCCACCGGGCCGGCTTCAGGGTCGCCCTGGAAGGGGCCGGTGCTTCGGTGGAAAGTTACAGCCTGGCCGCCAACCTGCCGGTCGACATCATCAAACTGGATCAGCGGGTAATGAAACACCTGGAAAAAGATCCGGTACAACAAATTATGGTGGATGCCCTGCACCGCATTGCCGAGGCTGCCGGCAAGGAAACCGTAGCCACCTTCATCGAAAACGATGAAACCTTGCGCAAGGTACGAACACTGGGAATTCACTTCGGCCAGGGCTTCCGGCTGGCAGAACCGCAACCACTGGAACAACTGAAACCGGCGGTGGTGGAGCTGAGTACCGGGCGTATCGGGGGCTGAGTTCCGCCGGCACAGAGGTTACCCCAGTGCCGGCGGATGATCAGGGCAGGATTACTTCAGGGCCGCGCGGGCCCGGGCTACGGCGGCACGCACCTGGTTCGGCGCGGTGCCACCCAGGTGATCACGGGCGTGCACGGAACCTTCCAGAGTCAGCACGTCAAACACGTCCTCGCCAATCACGTCAGAGAACTGCTGCAGTTCTTCCAGGGTCATCTCGGACAGGTCCCGGCTTTCCGCTACGCCAAAGGCGACAGACTTGCCGACAATCTCGTGGGCATCCCGGAAGGGCACACCTTTCTTGACCAGGTAATCCGCCAGGTCGGTGGCCGTGGAGAAGCCCCGCTTGGCCGCCACCCGCATGTTGTCCGCCTTGGCCTTGATGGCCGGGATCATGTCGGCGTAGGCCTTCAGGCAGCCCTTGATGGTATCGACGGTGTCGAACAGCGGCTCTTTGTCTTCCTGGTTGTCCTTGTTGTAGGCCAGCGGCTGGCTCTTCATCAGGGTCAGCAGACTGATCAGGTGGCCGTTCACCCGGCCGGTCTTGCCACGCACCAGTTCCGGTACGTCCGGGTTTTTCTTCTGGGGCATGATGGAAGAACCGGTGCAGAAACGATCCGGCAGGTCGATGAAATCGAACTGGGCGGAGGTCCAAAGCACCAGCTCTTCACTGAACCGGGACAGGTGGGTCATCAGCAGGGCAGAGAAACTGCAGAATTCGATGGCGAAGTCCCGGTCAGAGACGGAATCCAGGCTGTTCTCAGTCGGCCGGTCAAAGCCCAGCAGCTCGGCGGTCAGGTTACGGTCGATCGGGTAAGTGGTACCAGCCAGGGCAGCGGCGCCCAGAGGCATCACGTTCACCCGCTTGCGGCAATCCTGCAGACGATCGGCATCGCGTACCAACATTTCGTACCAGGCCAGCAAATGGTGGCCGAAGGTAACCGGCTGTGCAGTCTGCAGGTGGGTAAAGCCGGGCATGATGGTATCGGCTTCGCGCTCCGCCAGGTCCAGCAGGCCGGCCTGCAGGCGAGCCAGCTCTTCGGCGATCACGTCGATTTCATCGCGCAGGTACAGGCGAATGTCGGTAGCGACCTGGTCGTTACGGCTGCGGCCGGTGTGCAGTTTCTTGCCGGTGATGCCGATGCGGTCGGTCAGCCGGGCTTCGATGTTCATGTGCACGTCTTCCAGGCTGACGGACCACTCGAAGCGACCGGCTTCGATGTCTTCCTTAACGCCTTTCAGGCCTTCGATGATCTGATCCCGCTCGGCGTCGGTGAGCACACCCACCTTGGCCAGCATGGTGGCATGGGCGATGGAGCCGGTAATATCATGGTGGTAAAGGCGCTGGTCAAAACCCACCGAGGCGGTGAAGCGTTCAACAAAGGCATCGGTAGGCTCGCTGAAACGGCCACCCCAGGGTTTTTCGGAGGATGTGGCCTGGTCAGATTTCTTCTGATCCGTCATGCTTTTAGTACTCATGTTACATGTTACCAATTCATAAGTGATTGAAAATATGGAAAAGAGTCGAGGTTACACTTTTCCCGGTTTTCACTCTAATCGTGTGGCCATATTGTGGCCGGTTCTGGCCGGAGATTGCCAGCATAAATCGGCCGTGCGGGTCGCAAAGCGAACATTTAGGTTCGATGGTAGCGCCAGCCATCAGCCGTGCGATGAGGGATCGTTGGTTGCCTGGCATTGTTGCGCATGAGAATTAACGTCTAGTCTCCGATTAAACTCCTCCGGAGTCATAATCATCGTAATGTCAGACAGATCACCTACTTCGAGCCAGAGAGGGCTTTCTGGGGAAGCGCCAGAGTCAACAAGAAATCTGTATTCACTCTGAACCTCATATACTGAACGCTTGTAGAATCCCACCTTCTCGGCATCTAATGACCCGCTGAATTCGTGCTCATCGAAATACGTGACTAGGCCCCGAGCGATTCCAAAGCATTTTTCCCTGAGAGCGGTTTTAATTCTGGCAATAAACTCTGGAGAATTCGTAATGACAACACAATATTGACCGAGCCCGAAATTCGATCGATGGATAGCGAGAGATGCCTTGAAACGATCAGCTTGGTCTTCAGGGATCTGATCCCACTCTCCATTTGTTATTGCGTATAAACATAAAGCATGCTTTTCAAGAACCTGGCTGTCCTGCAGAGCCACTGGAGCAATAATGTCATTTGGGTTGAGCTTAAGCCCTGCGATTTCGATTTCGGACCGATCCGGGTGTAACCAGTGACTAACCCCCTCGAACTGGTCACCTCTCATACCCCCGTGGCTATCTTTATACTCTACATAACTCTTGAGGCTACCGAGCTTAATACACCCCCGAGCGAAGGATTCGGCATGCTCTCGTTCATCTAGAATTTTCAATAAGCAATAGATTCTCTTCATGCTCTATTCCTGTCTGCCTGACCTGCATCCAACTTTCTACTTCGGTAACTGAGAAATCAATAACTTACTGGCCCAGATGAAAATGAGAAAGGTTACCTACCTCGTGGCCCAAATACTTGAAATGTTATGACTAAGATCCGGCAACGACACCTGCCATTAATCGAGACCCTATTGCTGGATCGCTAGCATAAACTGTTGGCATATTTGTTATTCTGTTTCATGCGATCTATTGTTTCGTTTTGGGGAGGCCTATGTTTCCTGGCGAAGATAAAGAGACTGAGCCCGTGGATAATTCCGATCCACCCGATTGTGTGGGCGCAGAGACCTAGAACGATAACGAGCCACTAGAGATGACTCGGGTGGCTGCTCGCGCCGGGCCTAAAGCAAATGGCTTTCTATTTCATAATGCATAGAATTAATTCATTCAGGGTATCGCTCTATGATCGGCATGCAAGAAAAATCTGAAACCCATTCGAAAATAGAAGAAGAGGTCTTTGATTACTTTTCGACGCTCTGCGAATGCGCACTAAATGAGCCCGTCCAAGATATATTTGCTCCTTATGCTCACATAAATACAGAATTCACGAGAATAAAGGTTACGTCAATAGATTACTCCCATTTTGAAAAGAAAACGAAGTCTAAAATTTATGATGTTTACGTAACATTATATCTGATGAACAAGTCATGCATGAAACGGGCGGATGTCCTCTATCAGTTCGTTAGAAGCAAAGAATGGGAAGAAATGAATGAAAACCGAAGGCTGAAGCTTGACTCGGTCTCTAGAATCCGTAACGCATCTCGCGACCTTCTCCGCGGCGAAGTGGAAGAGAGGGCTAGCTTCTCCCTAGCTTTTATTTATTCCGATTCCGCAGACAAAGGGCGAACTCGTTAGGCTTGAGCCAGAAAAACAGGCTTGGAATGAGTGCGAGGCGAGTATTCGCTTTTGTTTAGTGAGGTCCGTGAGGAGTTATGGTGATTTCTGGTGTATGGAAGCAGGCTGAAGGGGTGGCGTATCCTGTTGGTTGATCACCGCCAAGATCACAACCAACAGAGGAATGATACGCCATGTCCGAGTCTAACCTGCATGCTCTTTCACAACCAGAG
>NZ_JBSXOP010000070.1:0-127772 GCF_056859535.1 Marinobacter sp. L-46 | reverse complement strand
GGCGGGAAAGTGGCGAGAAGGTCAGTTTTTGAGGTACCATTTTGGATAGCGGTTGTTGGTGTTGATTGATGGTGTAAGGTCCTGAAATTTTAACACTTTCAGCCGCTTTCTTTTATCCCCTCATGAGAAATTCGGGCTAGGAGTCTGCGCGGCAGGAGCCACCTTCTGGCATAATACGTAAAAATTCTTCAGCACCGGAGAATCCGATGGGAACCACCTTCCGCCCCTATTCACCTGATCAGGAACTGCTTCTTCCCCCGAGCCTGAACGAGTGGCTGCCCGAAGGGCATCTGGCCTATTTCATCAGTGACGTGGTCGAGGAACTGGATCTGAGTGCCTTCTCCGCCCGGTATGAAGGGAGCGGTCGGCGCAACTCGCCTTTCGATCCGCGGATGATGTTGAAGGTGTTGATCTATGCGTACGCGACCGGCGTGTTTTCATCACGAAAGATCGCCCGGAAGTTGGAAGAAGATGTCGCCCTTCGGGTCCTGGCGGCTGGCAATTTCCCCAGACACCGCACTATCTGCGATTTTCGCAAGCAACACCTGGCTGCGTTCAAGGCCGTATTTATTCAGGTGGTCCGGATCGCCCAGGAAGCGGAATTGGTTACTCTCGGTACGCTGGCGATTGATGGCACCAAGGTCCGGGCCAACGCCAGTAAGCACAAGGCCATGAGCTATGACCGCATGCGGGAGGAAGAAGCCCGTCTGTCAAAAGAGGTTGATGAGCTTTGTGGCCAGGCTCGCCGTGTGGATGAATCGGAAGACCAACAGTTTGGCCCGGATCAGCGGGGCGACGAGTTACCCGAAGAGCTTCAGCACCGTCAGGGGCGGCTGGACAAGATCCGGGCAGCGAAGGAGAAACTGGAAGCGGATCAAAAAACGCAAGATGAGGCCAAAGGCCGGCATCCAGACGATGATCGCCGCTCACCCAAGGGTGGCCGGAACTTCAAGAGAGATTATGGAGTTCCGGAGGACAAGGCTCAGAGTAACTTTACCGACCCCCAAAGCCGGATCATGAAAACGAATGATGGGTTCCAGCAATGCTATAACGGCCAACTGGCCGTGGATGGCGAGTTCCAGATCATCGTGGGCAACCGCCAGGGTAACAACCCCAGTGATAACGGCTGTCTGGTGCCGCTGCTGGGCGAGGTAAAAGAAACTCTGGGAAGTTACCCGGGCCAATGTCTGGCTGATGCGGGTTATCGCAAAGAGGAAGACTTGCAGGCATTGGAGACAAAAGGCATAGATGGCTACGTCTCGCTGCGCCGGGAAGGCAAAAAAACCGGAGATATAAACGCGAGCCGGTACCCGGCGACGGCCCGCATGGAGGAGAAGCTTACCACGGCGGAGGGGCGAGCAGTCTACGCTCAGCGCAAGCACATGGTTGAGGCGGTGAATGGCTGGATCAAGAATGTCCTGGGCTTCCGGCAGTTCGGCTTGCGGGGCCTTCAGGCGGTGCAGGGTGAATGGGATCTTGTCTGTCTGTCGCTCAATCTCAGGCGCATGAGTTCACTGATGAGGCTGGCATAAGTCGCTGAGGCAGCCTTTGGCTCACGGTAGGTACAGCTGGGGCCCTGCGATGCCCCTTTTAACCGGTTAACTGGCTGGATCGAAAGCGATGATGGAGCCGATCCGATATCGCGAACACTCCTTCCGGCCAGACAATGATCCGGTCTGGCGGAAACGAGGGCTCAAAACGTTTCTGCCGCGCAGACTCCTAGATGCCAGACTAGTAGAGCTGCAAGCGGAAAAGGCCGGGCTAGCCAGCGACCTGATTCCTCTGCTTGGGCGTCGTCCGACGGGGGCCAGTTTGCAACTGATGGCGCCATCTGAAACGCTTCTGTTCGCCGATGGACAGTTGGAACCAGATCATCCGCTGATTCGTGCAGCCGAGGCGAGGGAAGCCGAGGCGCGCGCGGCTGGATGTTGCCGAAGTCGATCGTCGACCTACGTTCACAGCTAATGCCGGCTATAACAGCCTGTGGGCTGACGAGAGAAAACGTTGGGTCGTCGGCATTGGCGTTCGGATCCCATTTAGTGGGCAGCGCCAGCACAGCGCCGTTCGAAAGGCGACTGCCGAAGCATCACAAAAACGATGGCTGGCCACTCAGGCCCAGCGGGAATGGCGGGCCTCGATAGCTAAACTGAGGGCAAGCGTTGAGGCCTGCCATGGTCGACTGAACATCCTCAACGAGCGACACTTGCCAAACCAGCGCGCGCACTGGGAAGCCAGTCTGAACGAGCTGGCCAGTGGCACTGGCAGACTGGAGGACGCGATAAATAGCGCAAGACAGCTTACTGGGGCCAAACTCCGTCGAGCTGGGGTGATCCGTGATCTATATGGTGCCTCGGCCGGGTACGAAGCCCTGATACCGGTGCGTACTATCAATGCGTTAAATTAAAGAGGTAATTCAATGGTCAAGTCTTCGGGCATTTTGGATAGCACCAGAAAGTTCCCTTCAAAATGCCCGAAGACTCGACCAAACCACTTGGACCAAAACTCATGAACCTTCCTGAAGGTTCGCTTTGCGACCCAAGCGCAGCCAATTTATGTTGATGTGGAGACTCTTAGCTTACTATTCTCTCGCTAGTGCCCACAGGCCGCGATATGAGCAACGTAAGACGCCTTCCTTTTGTGGATTGTTCGGTGGAGAATGGACTTTTGATGCCAAGTCGGAGGGATCTGGATGACGGAAAGAAAATCCTACAACTTGGGTGATCTCGTGTCCCAGTGTGACCCAGACGCCCCGATTCCAGACACGCTTCGAGAGTGGGAACGGATGGTGCCGATTGGATTGGAACTGGTCATCACGCGGCACTCAGTCGACGTTGTTCATCAGTCGATACGAATCTTGGAATCTCGGGAACAAGCACTGGAGTGGATCCAGCGCCCGATTCCAGGGCTTGAAGATGAAAGACCTTGCGACCTGCTGGGTACCCCTGACGGTTGTTGCCGGATAGCGTCGGTGCTTCAAAAAATTGAGCATGGTGATTTCAGTTGAGCCTACCCTAGGATTTATGTCTACTCAAAACACGAATATGCGAAATGATAGAGCTCTGTGCAGGAAATCTTGTCAAATATCCCGTCGTAATGTTCGATTTGCGACCACTGGGTGAGCATAAGATCCTTTTTTATCGCCTCTTGCGGCGAGCGGGCTTTGTCCTCAATCTTGGTAGGTAGTCCCAACGAGAGTTTTAGTATTCATGTTTAGTACAGGTACTAATATAGAAAATGAGCATTTACGCACTCACTCACTCGATTGGGATAGTTTTTATAGTTATAGGCGTTGAATGTACACCCAGCCCCAGAAGAAATTCCGGGCCAGGAAGCCTGAGGACATTCGGGCCGATATCGCAAAAGCTGCCGAGGCCTTCGGTGACGTCCGCCGGGTGTTTCTGGCCGATGGCGATGCCATGGTGCTGCCAACCCGCCGGTTGCTGGAAATCCTGAGCGACCTGAAAGCCGCCTTTCCGGGCATCCAGCGTGTTTCAAGCTACTGCCTGCCACGGAACCTGGCGAAGAAATCTGTTGAAGACCTGGTGCAGTTGCGCGAAGCCGGGCTTGGCATCCTGTACGTGGGCATGGAATCCGGCGACGATGAGGTGTTGAAACGTATCAACAAGGGTGAGAGCTGGGAATCCACCCGTTCCGCCCTGACCAAGATTCGCGAGGCAGGCCTGACCAGCTCTGTGATGGTGCTTAACGGCCTGGGTGGTGAAACCCTGTCGCGCCAGCACGCCATCAACACCGCCACCCTGTGCAACGAAACCCAGCCGGATTACCTGTCGACACTGGTTGTCAGCTTTCCTCAGGGCGAAGAGCGTTTCCGGGAAGGTTTTGGTGATGATTTCGTACCCCTGAGCCAGCAAGGTTTATTTGAGGAAATCCGCCTGTTCCTCGAGCACCTGGAACTGGAGAAAACCATTTTCCGCAGTGACCATGCCTCCAACTACCTGGTGCTCAAGGGCACTCTGGGCCGGGACAAACAGCGAATGCTGGAGCAGGTCAACCTGGCCATCAGCAATCCCGGTGCGGCGGCGCTGCGCCCCGAGTGGATGCGCGGACTGTAAACGGAGTAGATCACTATGACCCGAAAGCCTGATGAACTGGCCTCCGCTGTTGAACAGAATGCCGGTGGCAAGGCCTTACCGCCGCTAGACCAATGGAACCCGGGGCTGCTGGGGGATATGGACCTGCTGATCACCCGGGACGGCTCCTGGCTGTTCGAGGGCAAACCCATCGGCCGGGAAGCGATCGTGCGACTGTTTTCCACGATTTTGAGAAAAGAGCAGGACGGCGCCTACTACCTGGTCACCCCGGTTGAGAAGTGGCGGATTGCGGTAGAAGACACGCCGCTGCTGGCCCACTCGGCAGAGGCCACGGGAGAGGGTGATAGCCAGGTGATTTCGGTGACCACCAATATGGGCGAAACCCTGGAAATCGGCCCGGACCATCCGCTTGAGGTGGGGGCCTATCCCGACAGCGACGAGCCCCGGCCAGTTGTCGCCGTCAGGCACGGCGTGGAAGCACGGTTGGTGACCAATGCCTTTTACCAGTTGGCAGAGTTTGTTGAAGAGCAAACGGTAAACGGCGAAACCGTGCTGGGAGTTTTTAGCCACGGAAAATTCTGGAAAATCGGGCAGGGCGGTTGAAAAGCCCCTGACCACCCCAATGAATGAGGTAGAAAACGCAGTCTGTCACTTGTTAAACTGTCTTTTCTTACTTGTTATCGAGCCTGGCTCTCTAACGAGGCCCGGTGGTCGTTAGTCCCTCTGTGCAGTATGGCTGTTCAAGATTACTTTCGATTACCTACATCTTAAATACACAGTCATTGCGACACGCAAGGAGATCACATGGCCCAACCTCGTGTTGTCACCATCCATTACACGCTCACTAACGACCAGGGAGAGCAACTCGATTCCTCCCGCGTAGAAGGCCGTGAGCCGCTGTCTTACCTGGAAGGTGCACAGAACATTATCGGTGGACTGGAAAACGCACTGAACGAAAAGAGCGCTGGCGACCAGGTTAAAGTCTCTGTAGCTCCTGCTGAAGGCTACGGCGAAGTTAACGAAGAGCTGATCCAGCCGGTTCCGCGTTCTGCCTTCGAAGGCGTCGACACCATCGAGCCGGGCATGCAGTTCCAGGCCCAGACCCCGGGCGGCCCCCAAGTTGTTCGCGTTGTTGAAGTCAGTGACGAGACCGTCACCATCGACGCCAACCACCCGCTGGCTGGCCAGACTCTGCACTTCGACGTAGAAGTAGTAGAAGCTCGCGAAGCAACCGACGAAGAGCAAGAGCACGGCCACGTGCACTGATCTCTTCCGAAAGGTTGATCAAAGAACGGCTCCTGCGGGGGCCGTTTTTTTTGGTTTTTGCCACGAAATCCACGAAAAAACACGAAAATGGAAAAAGATAAAAAAATCTTTGGCCACGGACACTCACAGACGCTCACGGACAAAAGATAAAATTGGATGGTTTTTGTCCGTGTAATTCCGTGAGTGTCCGTGGCTTAAAAAATCAGTTCATCTTTTCATTATTTTTCGTGTTTTTTCGTGGATTTCGTGGCAAAAAAATACCGGAGGCAAGCTCCGGCATTTTCTGGTCAGTACACCCGCTTACATATTCGGATAGTTCGGACCACCCCCGCCTTCCGGTGTCACCCAGGTAATGTTCTGGGCAGGGTCCTTGATGTCGCAGGTTTTGCAGTGCACGCAGTTCTGCGCGTTGATCTGGAACTTCTTGCCGCTGCCGTCTTCCGCTTCAACCACTTCGTACACGCCAGCCGGGCAGTAGCGCTGCGCAGGCTCGTTGTACTTCGGCAGATTCTCCTTGATGGGAATCTCCGGGTCGGACAGCTTCAGGTGGATAGGCTGGTCTTCCTCGTGATTGGTGTTGGAAATAAACACCGAGGACAGCTTGTCGAAGGTCAGCTTGTTATCCGGCTTGGGATAATCGATCTTCTTGGCCTGATCGGCTGGCTTCAGTGTTGCATAATCCGGCGTGGTGTCGTGCAGGGTGAAAGGCAAGCTCCCGCGCAGGATGTTCTGCTCGAAGAAGGCAATGCCGGCGCCAATCACGTTACCAAATTTGTGCATGGCCGGGCCAAAGTTACGCTCGGCGTACAGTTCCTTGTAGAGCCAGCTGTCCTTGAAGCGATCAGCAAAGCTGGTGATTTCCTCACCGCCCTTGCCTTCTTTCAGGGCTTCGAACACCGCTTCCGCGCCCAGGATGCCGGACTTCATGGCGGTATGGGAGCCTTTGATCTTGGAAAAGTTAAGGGTGCCCGCATCGCAGCCCAGCAACAGCCCCCCCGGGAAGCTCATCTTTGGCAGGGAGTTGAAGCCTCCCTTGGTAATGGCGCGGGCGCCATAGGCAACACGCTTGCCACCTTCCAGATGTTTCTTGATTTCCGGATGCAGCTTCAGGCGCTGGAACTCATCAAACGGGCTCAGGTGCGGGTTGCTGTAGGAGAGATCGGCGATCAGGCCTACATAAACCTGGCCGTTTTCCAGGTGATAAAGGAAGGAGCCGCCAGTGGAGCCGGATTCGTTCAGCGGCCAACCGGTGGTGTGGATAACCAGCCCTGGCTCGTGTTTGGCCGGGTCGATGTCCCACAGTTCCTTGATGCCGATGCCGTAGTGCTGCGGATCCTTGCCTTCGTCCAGCTTGTAATCCTTGATCAGCTGCTTGCCGAGGTGACCGCGGCAGCCTTCGGTGAACAGGGTGTACTTGGCGCGCAGTTCCATACCCGGCATGTAGCCGTCTTTCTGGGAACCGTCACGGGCTACGCCCATGTCGCCGGTGATGATGCCTTTCACCTGGCCGTCTTCAACGATGGTTTCAGCTGCGGCAAAGCCCGGGTAAACCTCTACGCCCAGCTGCTCGGCCTGTTCGGCCAGCCAGCGGCACAGGTTGCCCAGACTGATAATGTAGTTGCCGTGGTTGTGCATGTTCTTGGGCACAAACGCGTTGGGAACCTTGGTGGCTTTTTCCTGGCTCTTCATCAGGAAAATGTCGTCCCGGGTAACCGGCGTATTCAGGGGAGCGCCTTTTTCTTTCCAGTCCGGGAAGAGTTCATTCAGGGCAGTAGGCTCGAATACGGTA
Organism: Marinobacter sp. L-46; assembly: GCF_056859535.1. Lineage (NCBI taxonomy): Bacteria > Pseudomonadati > Pseudomonadota > Gammaproteobacteria > Pseudomonadales > Marinobacteraceae > Marinobacter > Marinobacter sp. L-46. The sequence goes on along the minus strand of NZ_JBSXOP010000070.1, from coordinate 120,665 downwards.
CCTGCGAGGATGTGCGCCCCGATTTCAGAACCTTTTTCTACTACACAGACAGTCAGTTCTTCGCCAGCTTCCTGCGCCAGTTGCATGACGCGGCAGGCTGCAGACAGGCCAGCAGGGCCGCCGCCGACGATCAGAACATCAAATTCCATCGATTCGCGTTCCACGTTGGTCTCCTCAAACAGCTTTTAATGAATGTTATTAACCCGAAGGATAGCGCATTTCAAGAATCAAACAAACGTTTGTTTGAAATCTGCCCTTACCTTTGGCATTGTACGTATACACCGAAAAATCGTGTGTTTTGAGTCGATTTTTAGTATCGTCTCATTGTCAGGTCGGGTCAACCCGGTCCTTTGACTGTGAAGACTCATTAAACCCATCGTAGAAGAACGAGGAATCTATGAAGGTTCTGGTCGCTGTAAAACGAGTTATCGACTACAACGTGAAGGTGCGTGTCAAGCCGGACAACACCGGCGTTGATCTCGCCAACGTCAAGATGGCAATGAACCCGTTCTGCGAAATCGCAGTTGAAGAAGCGGTTCGTCTGAAAGAGAAGGGCGTTGCCAGTGAAATCGTTGTTGTATCCATTGGCCCGAAGGCTGCTCAGGAGCAGATCCGTACTGCACTGGCGCTGGGTGCTGACCGTGGTATCCACATCGAGACTGACGAAGAAGTACAGTCCCTGGAAGCGGCCAAGCTGCTGAAGGCGGTTGTCGAGAAAGAAGAGCCCAAGCTGGTTATTCTGGGCAAACAGTCCATCGATTCCGACAACAACCAGACTGGCCAGATGCTGGCCGCTCTGACTGGCATGGGCCAGGGCACGTTTGCCTCTGAGGTGGTTGTTGAAGGTGACAAGGTTAACGTAACACGCGAAGTAGACGGCGGTCTGATGACGGTTGCCCTGAACCTGCCGGCGGTTGTTACCACTGACCTGCGTCTGAACGAGCCGCGTTACGCTTCTCTGCCGAACATCATGAAGGCCAAGAAGAAGCCGCTGGACGCCATGAGCCCCGCCGATCTGGGTGTTGAAATCGCCCCGCGCCTGACCACCCTGAAGGTCGAAGCCCCGGCTGCACGCCAGGCTGGTATCAAGGTGGCAGACGTAGCTGAGCTGGTGGATAAACTGAAGAACGAAGCGAAGGTGATCTAAATGAGCATCCTGGTAATTGCTGAACACGACAACAGCAGCCTGAAGCAGGCTACTCTGAACGTTGTAGCGGCTGCCAAGGCCATCGGTGGCGACATCGACGTGCTGGTTGCCGGTGAGAACGTAGGCGCCGTCGCTGAAGCCGCTGCCAAGGCAGAAGGCGTGAACAAGGTACTGGTTGCAGACAACGCCGCGTACGGTCATTTCCTGGGTGAGAACCTGGGTGACCTGGTTGCTGAAGTGGGTAAGGGCTACAGCCACATCCTGACTTCTGCCGGTACCACCGGTAAAGACTTCATGCCGCGCGTTGCTGCGCTGCTGGACGTTGCCCAGGTATCCGACATTATCCGCGTTGAGTCTGACGACACCTTCGTTCGTCCGATCTACGCCGGTAACGCTATCGCGACCGTAAAGGCCAGCGACAGCATCAAGGTGATCACTGTGCGTCCGACCGCGTTCGACCCGGTTGCCGCTGAAGGCGGTTCTGCTTCTGTAGAACAGCTGGACGTTGTAAAAGACGCCGGCCTGTCTTCTTTCGTAGGCGAAGAGCTGGCCAAGTCTGACCGTCCGGACCTGGCTTCTGCTGGTATCGTAATCTCCGGTGGTCGTGGCATGCAGAACGGCGACAACTTCAAGATGCTGGAGCAGGTTGCTGATCTGATGGGTGCCGCTGTTGGTGCATCCCGTGCCGCAGTTGACGCCGGCTTCGTACCGAACGACATGCAGGTTGGTCAGACCGGTAAGATCGTTGCTCCGCAGCTTTACGTTGCGGTGGGTATCTCCGGTGCCATCCAGCACCTGGCAGGTATGTCTGACTCCAAGGTGATCGTTGCGATCAACAAGGACGAAGAAGCGCCGATCTTCCAGGTTGCTGATTACGGCCTGGTAGCGGATCTGTTTGAAGCAGTTCCGCAGTTCGAAGAAGAGCTGAAGAAAGTTCTGTAACTTTCGGATCTCTTTAGCAAAAAAGGCACCTCAGGGTGCCTTTTTTGTTTTTGAAACAATGCGTTTTTCGGCTTTACCGATAATCAGGGTATCCGCGAGGATATGCAGGGCCCGGTTGGTGGTACGGACCGCCTTGTACACCTGCTCGGTTTTTTCGTGATGGGTTTGCTGGACCTTCCTGGTACTGTTGCGAAACTCTTCATCGCTGGAAAACATGTCGATCAGGCCAAACGTGGTGTTGGCGATGGCCTTGTGCACCTTCTCGACCGCCATGGCGCCGCCAGAGACCGTATCCTCCAGCAATTTCGCACGGTTACGGACCTCCAGCAGTTCCATACGGCTTTTCTGGACGGCACTGCGGGCACTGATGCGGTGGGTGTTAAGAATCCTCAGATCACGGCGGCTCGCGCCGGATACACGAAAACCGGCAAACAGGCAGCCGGCGGTGGCGGCAAGGCTCAGGGCAACAAGAATCTGGGCGATCATGGCCGAGGCTCCTCAGCGGTATTCAATGTGCATTTCAACATCGATATCACGCTCTTCGAGTTCCACTTCGAGTTCTTTCATGACTTCCTGATAGACCATTTTCCGGGTCATTACCGGTAAGCGATCCGCAAGCAGCCGGCCGGTCCGGGATTCCCGCTTGGCCAGGGAAATCGGGTCCAGCACCCGAAGGGTCAGTATCAATTCCGGATCCTGGCAGGTCTCAGGGATACCTTCGTTCTCCAGCATCTGGGCGATCATCTTCTTCTGCTCGAGGAATTGCCAGAGCAGCAGGGCGCTGAACACCAGAAGAATCAGGCTGGTGAGTGCAAGCAACGTGTTCAAAGGGCACCTCCCGGGTGTCTTGTGTGCATGTACAGAGTGTGCCCCAGTCTGCATGACAAACGATTGGCCGGGAGGACGCCCCGGACAGCGTAAACAGGAAAGTAGAACCTGTGTTCAAACCTGTTACCATCGTAACCCAACACCCGTTTGAATAAGGATAAATAATGACCAACACCACACAGGCAGAGTTTGATCTGGTCGTATTTGGCGCCACCAGCTTTGTGGGCCAGATTCTTTCCCGGTATCTGATGGAGACTTACGGCACCGGTGGTGAAGTCCGTTGGGCCATTGCCGGCCGTTCCGAGAGCAAACTGGCCAGCCTGAAGGCTGAGCTGGGGGATAACGCCTCTGCATTGCCGGTTATTCTGGCAGATGCCTCTGACGACGACGCCCTTGCCGCCATGTGCCGACAGACCCGGGTGATTATTTCTACCGTTGGTCCCTATGCGCTGTATGGCGAGCCGCTGGTGAAAGCCTGCGTGTCCACCGGTACCGATTACTGCGACCTGACCGGCGAAGTTCAGTGGATTCGCCGGATGATCGAGCGTTATGAAGACCAGGCCAGGCAGACCGGAGCCCGGATTGTTCATTGTTGCGGTTTTGACTCGATTCCTTCCGATATGGGTGTCTGGTTCCTGCAGCAGAAATCCGAAGAGACCTTCGGCCAGCCCTGTCGTGATGTGCGTATGCGGGTGAAGGTGGCCAAGGGCGGGCTGTCCGGCGGTACTGTAGCCTCCATGATCAACGTGGCGAAAGAAGCCGGGGCAGACCCGAAGCTCCGGAAAGAGCTGGCTAACCCGTTCTCCATCTGCCCGCCGGACCACCGTTCCAGCACGCGCCAGCCGAGCTTGAAAACAGCGGAATTCGATAAAACTTTCAATGCCTGGCTGGCCCCGTTTGTGATGGGTGCCATCAATACCCGGGTGGTTCATCGCTCTAACGCCCTGCAGCAAGCCCGCTACGGCAAGGAATTCACCTACGACGAAGCCATCATGACCGGCAAAGGCACCAAGGGACGCCTGACGGCCTATGGCATTGTGGCCGCCCTGGGCGCCTTCTTTACCGCATCGGCCATCAAGCCAACCCGCTGGGTGGTGGAAAAACTGGTGCCCAAGCCGGGTGAGGGGCCAAGCCCGGAATCACAGGAAAAAGGCTTCTACGACATCCGCTTTGTCGGACGTACAGAAGATGGCAAGACCCTGATCACCAAGGTGACGGGCGACCGGGATCCGGGCTACGGCTCTACCGGCAAGATGCTGGGTGAATCCGGTATGTGCCTGGCCTTTGATGTGAAAGACGAAGTGCCTGGTGGTTTCTGGACTCCGGCCTCTGCGCTTAACGGCAAGTTGCTTGAGCGCCTGACTACCAGGGCGGGGCTGACTTTCGAGCTGCTCGAAACCCGCTGAGCCGCTAGTTCAAATGCAGAATGTGGCCGGATGGCAGCAATGCCTCCGGCCCGTGGCCCAATGAAATCACTGCGCGCCCGTCCAGCCACTGATCAATCCGGGGGGCTATGCGGCCCCGGGTATCGGCATCCACGCCGGTAAAGGGTTCATCCAGGATCACCAGCGGTGCTTTACTCAACAATACCCGGGCCAATACCAGCCGCCGGGCCTCACCGCCCGACAAGCGGCTACCGCCGTTCCCCAGCCAGGTATCCAGGCCTGCAACCTCACGGCTGAAGCGCTCGGCCAGTTCCACCAGCTCCAGTACATGCCAGAGTTCGCCGTCTGCTGCTTCTGGATTACCCAGCAATAGGTTGGCTTTGACGGTGTCGTCGAACACAACTGTGGTTTGAGTCAGGTAGGCGCAGGGCAGGGACTCCACAGAGCCCGCAACGGGAGCAATCAAACCGGCAAAGGTATCTGCCAGGGATGATTTGCCGCTGCCAGACACTCCCACTACGCCCAGGCGATCTCCGGGTTCAACCGCTACCGAGAAGTGGGTGATAACCGGAGACTGCCCCGGGTGGCCAACGGCCAGGTCGCTCGCGGTCAGTGCGCTTTCTTTTCCGCTCTGTCCGGCCGGCCTCTTCTGGAAGCCAGGCTGTTCATCTGCGGGTTGTACATCTTCATTGAGGCGCCTGGCGGCTGCCAGTGTTGCACCAAACTTTCCAAAGGCCTCGGGCAGCATGCCGTAAACTTCTCCCAGACCAAGCAGGGCGATGGGCAGCAGCACCAGAACCGGCCCGGATACGAGATCCTGTTGAAACAAGCCAAAGCCGGCCCACAGGGCAATCACCGCCGACAGGTTTACCAGCAACACTGTTACCGAGAGGTGCCAGCCCACCCTGGCATCGACCTCCGCCTGGCTTTGGGAAAGCGCAAAGGCGTGGCGCATCAGCCGGCCCGAATGTTTGCCCGCACGGCCGGCGGCGGTGAGTTCTGCAAAGCCTTCGAGGTGTTCAATCACCTGGCCGCGAAGTTGTTCCTGCCGTTCGTTTAACTGTCCCGAAAGCGCCCGGGTGCGAACATACAGCCCCCAGGTGGCGAGACCGAAGGCTGTTGCCAGAATACCCAGCAGTATCAGTGCAATGGTGCCGCTGAACAGCAGCCAGGCCAGGCCGACAATCATCAGGGTAACCAGCGCCGCCAGTGCGGTAGGGGCAATCAGGCGCAGGTACAGGGTGTCCAGGGCGTCTACATCGGCAGTCAGGCGGGACAACCACTGGGCTCCGGTTTTATCGCCTCGCTGGCGTTTGCCCGCCTGCGCCATCCGGTTGAACAGCGCTACGCGAATATCGGTAAGCAGGCTCAGCACCGTATTGTGGTTGTAAAGCCGCTCCAGGTATCGGGAAACCGTTCTGGACACCGCAAAGAATCGAATCCCGCTGCCGGGCACATAAAGGTTGATGTACGCCTGAACGCCCGCTGCAAACAGCAAGCCCACCAGGGCGGTTTCGGTCAGGAACCATCCGGACAGGGCCAGCAAGGCAATGCCGGAGATCAGTGTTGCCAGCAGCAGGGCACCGCCCACCACCAACCGACCCCGGCGGCGCAGAATCAGCTGTAACCAGGGCCGGAGTTCACGCATTGCGCACCTCTGTGCCGGAGACGATCAGAACCCGGTCGGCCAGTGCCAGCAGCGCCTGGTGATGGGTAGAGAAAATCACGGTCTTGCCGGCTTCGGAAAGCTTGTGCAGGGCTTCCAGAACACAGATTTCGCTGGTGGCGTCCAGGCCGGCGGTCGGCTCATCCAGCAGAACCAGCTCATGATCCGCCAGAAATATCCGGGCGAGACTGAGCCGTCGGGCCTGGCCGCCGGACAAGCCCTGGGCATCTTCGCCAATACGGCTGTTGATGCCCTGTTCCCGGCTGTCGAGCAACTCGGCAAGGCCGACCATGCGCAGGGCATTCTCAATGGCTATATCCGATGCGTCAGGGCTGGTCAGCCTCAGATTGTCCCCCCAGGAACCTTGAATCCAGAAGCCTTTCTGGCCCAGCCAGCCGAAAGGGGATGAGCCCGCAGATTGTCCGAACACCGATATTGTTCCGGCATCGGGGCGGATAAACCCGGCTAACAGGTGCAGTAACGACGACTTCCCGCCACCGGACGGCCCTGTGAGCGCGATCACTTCACCGCGCTTTACCTGCATGTCCAACTGATCAAACACTGGAGGGCTATCGGAATAGCGCAGGGATACGCCGCTCAGGGCGATTGTGTCCGCCGTGGCGGTGGGTTCGGTTTGTGCCTGGACATTTCCGGCGCCGGAAACGGGCTCCTGAAGCCGGGCAAGAATCTCTGCTCCGGCGCCCAGGGCGGCGGCCCGGTCGTGATAATGCTGGGATAACGTCCGTAATGGCTGAAAGAACTCCGGTGCCAGCAGCAGGATCAGCAGGCCGGAGAACAGGGTGAGCTGATCGCTGGGGCCAAAGGTGATATAGCCCAGCAACCCGAAACCGATGTAAATGGCGATGACGGCAATGGCGACCGAGGAAAAGAACTCCAGTACCGCCGACGACAGAAAGGCCACCTTCAGGGTTTTCATGGTGATACGCCGGTACTGATCCGAGCGTTGATACAGGGTATCGCTGGCCTGGGCGGTCTGGCCGAACAGCTGCAAGGTCGTCAGGCCCCGAACCTTGTCCAGAAACTGCCCGGACAGCCGGCTGATGGTTTCGAAATGCTGCTGGTTCACTTTCTCTGCACCCATACCCACAAGGGCCATGAACAGAGGGATCAGGGGCGCGGATAACAACAGAAAGGTGCCGGCCAGCCAGTCGAGCCAGAACACCAGCGCAAGAATCATCAGAGGGATAACGGTGGCCAGGATCATCTGGGGCAGGAACCTGGCGAAATAACCGTGCAAGGCTTCCACGTGGTCCAGCCATTCCCGGGCCAGGGAAGCGGCAGAGGCTTCCGACAGAGCTACGGGGCCGGCAGCTTGCCAGTGGTCATTCAGTTGGCGACGGGCATGCCGGCGTACCTGTTCGCTGCAGCGCGCCGCAAAGCGTGTTTGCAGGCCCTGGCAAACTGCCCGCACAACGAGCATGCCCACCAAAACCAGAAACCAGGGGGTGAGAGCAGAGACCGGCTCACCGGCAATTACCCCCTGATAAACCAGCCAGGCCAGTAACACCATCTGCACGATGGTGGCCAGCCCGGCCAGGGTACCGGCGACTACTGTGGCGTTTATCCAGTGCTGGCTGGTCCGGGCAAGCCCGGCCAGCCAGCCTTTGATATCAGCCTGGGCCGGTTCTGCCACTCAGTGATACCCTTCGCCGGCCCGCACCTTGCCGCGGAATACCCAGTAGGTCCAGGCGGTGTATACCAGCACAATGGGAATTACGAACAGCAGGCCCAGCAGCAGGAACAGCTGGGATTCATAGGCAGACGCTGCATCCCAAAGGGTGTAGTTGGGCGGCACCATATAGGGCCAGCGGCTGACCACAAGCCCCAGATAGGTGGTGATGAACAGCCCCATGGTGGCTACGAAGGGCATACCTTCGAAGCGGTTGCGCACAGAGCGCCAGATCTGGAAGGCGCACAACAGCGTCAGGGCCGGAAGGATCCAGATGATGCCAATGTGGTCAAACCAGCGTTCACGCACCATGTCGTCCACAAACGGTGTCCACACGCTGATAATGGCGAAGATGGCCAGCACGGCGAACAGCAGCGGCGTTGTTACCCGGTAAGCCCAGTCCTGCAGGCGGCCTTCGGTTTTCAGGATCAGCCAGGTGGAGCCGAGCAGGGCATAGCCTGCCAGAGTGCCGAGGCCGGTCAATACAGTGAACGGGGTAAGCCAGTCCAGCGCGCCACCCACATACACGCCATCAACCGTGTTGAAACCCTGGATATAGGCACCAACCACCGCCCCCTGGGCGAAGGTGGCGACGGTGGAACCGCCGGCAAACGACCAGTTCCACAGGTAGCGGGACGTGCGCGCCTTGAACCGGAATTCGAACGCCACACCCCGGAAAATCAGCCCGGCCAGCAGCAGGAACACGCCTATGTAGAGCGCAGGCAACAAGATGGTGTACACCATAGGGAAGGCGGCCAGCAGCCCGGCACCGCCCAGCACCAGCCAGGTTTCGTTGCCGTCCCAAACCGGTGCCACCGAGTTCATCATGGTATCGCGGTCTTCTTCAGAGGGGGCGAAGGGAAAGAGAATGCCCACGCCCAGGTCGAAGCCGTCCATCAGCACATACATGATGATGCCGAAGCCGATAATAAACGCCCAGATGAGGGCCAGGTCAAACAGTTCCATCAGGATTGCCCTCCTTCGTTAACGGGTTTTGCGTGGTTAACCGCACCCTTGCCGGATTCGATCTCGAACGGAACATGGGCCGCCGAGAGCGGGCGGGCAGGGCGATCGGCTTCATGGTCGGTATCGTCTTCATCGCCTTCCAGGCCGACGAACAACACCCGCATCAGGTAATAAACACCGGCGGAGAATACCGCTGCGTACACCAGGATGTAACCGATGAGGGTGAACAGCGCCATGCCCCCGGTCAGCGAGGGTGTTACCGAATCAGCCTGGTTCATAATGCCGTATACAAGCCAGGGAGCCCGGCCAACTTCGGTTACGAACCAGCCGGTCAGTACCGCGAAGAAGGGCGCAATGCTCATGGCGCGCAGCCCCTGCAGGAACCAGCGGGCCTTGTAGTAGCGGCCGCCGGCCCGAAGCACCAGCCCGGTTACCGCGAACAGGATCATCAGCATACCCAGGCCAACCATCACCCGGAACGACCAGAACACAATCGCCACCGGAGGCTGCTCTTCTCTGGGAACATCCTTCAGGCCAGGTACCACACCATCCCACTCGTGGGTGAGAATCATGCTGGCCAGGCTGGGGATGCCGATTTCAAAATGGTTGGTTTGTGCTTCCTGGTCCGGAATGGCGAACAGCAACAGCGGCACATTGGAAGAGGTTTCCCAGTTACCCTCCATCGCAGCCACTTTCGCAGGCTGGTGTTCCAGTGTGTTCAGGCCATGGAAGTCACCTACCACCAACTGGGCCGGGGCGATAAACAGCAGCAACCACAGGCACATGGACAGCGCCTTGCGGTTGGCTTCTACCTCCCGGCCCTTGAGCAGGTACCAGGCACTCACACCGGCCACCACAAAGCTGCCGGTCAGGAATGAAGCCAGCCCCATGTGCATGAAGCGGTAGGGGAATGACGGGTTGAAGATGGCTTCGCTCCATGACACCACATGGAACACGCCGTCACGCAGCTCGGTGCCCGCCGGAGTTTGCATCCAGCTGTTGGCCGACAGTATCCAGAACGAGGAAATGAACGTGCCGGTGGCAACCATAATGGCCGCAAACAGGTGAACGCCCGCAGGAACCTTGTTGCGCCCGAATAGCAGAACCCCGAGGAATGCCGCTTCCAGGAAGAAGGCCGTGATAACCTCATAGCTCAGAATCGGGCCAAGGAAGTTGGCAGAAGCCTGGGAGAAGTTACTCCAGTTGGTACCGAACTGGAACGACATCACGATCCCGGAGACCACCCCCATCCCGAAGACAACGGCGAAGACCTTTGTCCAGAATCCGGAAAGCTTCGTCCAAACCGGGTTACGGGTTTTGAAGGCAAGGCCTTCCAGAACGGCTATATAAGATGCAAGCCCGATGGTAAATACCGGGAAAATGGCATGAAATGACACGACAAACGCGAACTGGATTCGCGATAGGATGAGGGGATCTAGTTCCACAGGAACCTCCGGTAACTTTCACAAGTCACAACAGACAGGTGCTAACCTGCCCGGCCGCTGCCTTAGGCGATTTTGTTATGTTGTTATTACCGGCAGTTGATTATGATGCTACGGGAATTGTAGCAGAAAGAAATAGGGCAGTTTGTCGCACCTTTGATATAAAACAATGACGGTGAACCTATGAGCTTCTACGAAGACCGGATTCTTCCCCACATTATCGACAAGGCCTGCTCCATGGGCCAGGTAATGAAACTGCGCAGCCAACTTGTGCCAAGGGCTCGCGGCCGTGTGCTGGAAGTGGGAATGGGCTCGGGTATTAACCTGGAATTCTATAACCAGGACCAGGTGGAGATGGTGTACGGGCTGGAACCATCGGAAGGGATGCGGCGCAAAGCCTTGCCGAACCTGGGCCGGTCACCGGTGCGAGTAGAGTGGCTGGACCTGCCGGGTGAGAAGATTCCGCTGCAGGACAATTCGGTCGATACCGTTCTGCTTACCTTTACCCTGTGCACCATCCCGGACTGGCACACGGCCTTGCTGCAGATGAAGCGGGTACTCAAGCCCGGTGGCGACCTGCTGTTCCTGGAACACGGAGAAGCCCCACACGACACCACGCGCAAATGGCAGCACCGGATAACACCGGGATGGCGAAAGCTGGCCGGCGGCTGCCACCTGAACCGGCACATCGCGGAATTGATTGAACACGCAGGGTTCGATATTCAGGAGCTGGAGAACCTGTATATGCCCAATGCACCGAAAATTGCCGGGTATATCTACAAGGGCCGGGCAACCAAGCCCGAATAATCAGGGTCCCTGCCGGAAGTTGCTTAATTACTGAGCGATTCTGAAAGCGGAATTGCGTTAGCCATCCGGGCCTTATACAATTCCGGCCTTCAGTTTTCACCCGATGCTCCGGTGGTGAAATTGGTAGACACAAGAGACTTAAAATCTCTCGACCGCAAGGTCGTGCCGGTTCGATTCCGGCCCGGAGCACCATCCTGATTTCCCCGGCCCTTCAGCCGAAAATGTTTGCCGCATCCTCACCAAAGCAGGCAACCCGGTTCCGGCCTTGATCCTTCGCCTCATACAACGCCAGGTCTGCGCTGCGCATGAGTGTGGAGCCGGAAACATTGTCCACGTTTACACTACTGGCAACACCGACACTCACGGTGACGACATCGCTCACTGGAGAGTCTGCGTGGGGCAGTTTCAGGCCTGCGATGGCTTTACGGAGTTCTTCGGCACAGGTTCTGGCTTGTTCCAACCCTGTTTCGGGCATCAGCACACTGAATTCCTCACCGCCGGTGCGGGCAACCAGAAAGCCATGGGGCTTGACGGTTTGCTCCATGCACTCCGCAACGCTGGCGAGACATCTGTCACCTTCCGGATGGCCATAGCGGTCGTTATAAAGTTTGAAATGGTCAATATCCAGCATCAACACGGAGGTCGGCTTTTCCGGTTCATCCGACAGGCTTTGTTGCAAGCTGGCATCGAACAGTCGGCGATTGGCCAGGCCTGTCAGCGGATCGTGCTGGGACAGGTCCAGCAACATTTTTGACTGTTCCCGTTGCTGGCTGATCAACCTCTGGGCGTGGCGAGCGAGGGTGCCGAACTCGTCTTTCCGCTGCAACAGGCTGCCTGGTACGTCTGCCAGGTTCTCGCGCTGGGCAAGGGAATTCTCGCCCTGTTTCCCGGTAACAAAGCGGGTGAACAGGCCCAGTGGCTTCAGTACCAGGCTATATAGCAGTGCCAGCACCACCCCGATCACAACGGCCAGCAAAACGGCCGTCCAGGCAAGTGAATAGCGGAAAATCCTTGAGGCCCTTTTTACACGGTCTCTCGGAATTTCGGTGCTCAACATCAACTCGGGCCCACGGGAATGGGTTAACAGGGGCTTGCCGGCATGCAGCAGTTCTGGCCCTCGCTGAAGGGCAACTTTCCGTTCCGTATCGGCCGGGGCTGCTGGACGTGTGGAAATCTGCACCGATAGCCCTGTCTGATCCTCGAGCAAATCCGTCAGCCGTTCGTCAATCAGCCGAAGCTTGATAAGCCAGCCCCGGGATGGGCCTGTCCTGTCGGTTTGAAGTATGGGGGCTATGGCAACGAGTGCAGGCCGCGGGGAGGCAAGGTTCAGTGGCAGCCCCGATGCTTCTACCTCGCCCAGAAACGGCTGAACCTCAGCGATGAGCGGTGCCGCCCAGCTGCAGTCGCCCGTTGCCGAGGTGCAGGTGCCGTAGGTGTTCCTGCCCGGATCAATGCCGGAAATCCACATTGGTTGCTGGTCTTCACTGATGAAGATCATGGCCTGGTCGTGCAGGTCTTCGAACATCTCCCGGCTGAAGTTACTGGTGGCGTAGTCGCTGTTTGCATCCTGGATGAACTGGTAAGTGTCATCCCAGTGCGCCCAGTCCCGGGTTTGTGCGGTCAGCGCATTGTGGTTCTGCGCCAGCGAATTTTCGATGCGCGCGAGTTCCTGGCCGGCTTGCTGATTCTCGGCATTCATGAGGACCGGCTGGAAAACAACTCTTTCGATCAGAAGCAGGGCGATCATGGCCAGTACAAGAAGGCCCGCCAGAAACAGAACAAACCTGGAGGCCAGTGAGTGGCGGACTTGCTTCATACTGCATTTACCTGTTCGCTGTTTTAACAAGCTTCTGGCTTGCTTGTTTTAAACATTCATCGTACCGGTCGGGGTTGCCTGCGAATACTCGGTAATAGCCGCAAATTGCAACTATTTGTATACGCCCAAAGTCTGTTCGACAGGCTGGCAGCTGTTGGCAATACTGGCGTGATAGCCATCAAGGAGTTTCGAATTATGTCCGCCGCGCAAGAACGCCCAGTGCGAGTCCGTACAGAAAATGGTATTACCACGCTGACCCTGAACCAGCCGGAACGCCGGAACAGCCTGTCGATGGCCATGCTGGAAGGGTTGTCTTCAGCCCTTGAGAAAATCGCCCGGGATGACAGCAGCCGGGTAGTGGTGCTGGCTTCCGCCGGCCATGTGTTTTGCGCCGGCCACGACCTGCGGGAGATGCGGGATAAATTCGACAGCCACGAATTTCAGCTGGCTCTGTTCCAGCAGTGCAGCAAGGTGATGCAACAGATTGTGAACCTGCCGAAGCCGGTGATCGCCCGGGTAGCCGGTGTGGCAACAGCGGCAGGGTGCCAGCTGGTGGCCAGCTGTGACCTGGCGGTAGCGGAGCGGGGCAGCCGGTTTGCCACGCCGGGTGTGAACATCGGTCTGTTCTGCTCCACGCCAATGGTGGCGCTGTCGCGCAATGTTTCCCGCAAACATGCTATGGAAATGTTGTTAACCGGCGAAATGATTGATGCGGAAACCGCAGAGCATATCGGGCTGGTGAACCGGGTAGTGGAACCGGAAGCCCTGGATGAGACCGTCTACAACATGGCCGCAACCATTGCCGGTAAATCTGGCCATACCCTGAAGATCGGTAAAGAGGCGTTTTATCGGCAGCTGGAAATGCCCCTGGCCGATGCCTACGATTACACCGCCAGGGTGATGGCCACCAATATGACAGCTGAAGATGCACAGGAAGGTATTTCAGCGTTCCTGGATAAGCGGGATCCGAACTGGCAGCACAAATAGCCGGAGTGGTTTCAGGGCTTGCAGGCACCGTTGGCTGGCCATACCAGCCGGTCACCGGTGCCAATGCCGCGTTCATGGAAGTAGCCGGCATTCATTTCCACCGCACTCAGGAAGGGCTTGCCGGCCGGATAAGCCGGGCAGTCGCTGCTGCGGGAGGATGCACAGGGGTGCATTTGCCGCAGGCTTACTATCTCGCCCTGTGCCCCCAGATAGGCGATGTCGAGTGGGATCAGGGTCTGGTACATCCAGAATCCGTGGTCGGCCGGTCGCAGCTGTTGGTACTCGAACAGCATGCCGGCGTTATCCTGCAGGTGTTCCCGGCCCATCAGGCCCCGGCGCCGCTGCTCCGGTTCACTGGCCACTTCAAGCATGACCGGGTAGGAGCGATCAGCGGTTACAAAACAGGCCTCAATCGCCGGCAAGGGTTGTTCGTCCCGGGCGTCTGCCGCGCCGCAGGCGGCCAGCGCCATCAGGGCACAGGTTGCCAGCAATACACGAAACATCACGAACGCAGCCGGTATCCGGTTTTAAAGATCCACCAGACGGTGGTCATGCACATGGCCAGGAATATCAGGGTCATGGCAACGCTGATGCCCACGTGCACATCAGATACGCCATAGAAGGCCCAGCGGAAGCCGCTGATCAAATACACCACCGGATTGAACAGGCTGATGGTCTGCCAGACCTGGGGCAGCATATCGATGGAATAGAAGGTGCCGCCAAGGAACACCAGCGGGGTTACGATCATCATGGGCACGATCTGCAATTTCTCGAAGCCGTCGGCCCAGATGCCGATGATGAACCCGAACAGGCTGAAGGTCACTGCCGTCAGCACCAGGAAGGCCAGCATCGACACGGGATGCAGTACCGAGTAGTCGACAAACAGCCGTGCGGTCGCCAGGATAATCAGCCCCAGAATAACCGCCTTGGTGGCCGCAGCGCCGACGTAGCCCAGAACGATCTCGGCATAGGACACAGGCGCAGACAGAACTTCATAGATGGTGCCGGAAAACTTTGGCATATAGATGCCGAAAGAGGCGTTTGAGATGCTCTGCATCAGCAGGGACAGCATCAGCAGCCCCGGGATGATGTAGGCGCCGTAGTCGATGCCGTCGATATCGCCCATGCGGGAGCCGATGGCAGAACCGAATACCACGAAGTACAGGCAGGTTGAGATCACCGGCGACAGCACGCTTTGCATGATGGTCCGCTTCATGCGCGCCATTTCGAACTTGTAGATGGCTTTTACACCGTAAAGATTCATTCTGCTCTCTCCGTTCGGGCGGCTTATTCGTGAACCAGGCCCACAAAAATCTCTTCCAGGGAGCTTTCCCGGGTTTGCAGGTCCCGGTACTCGATGCCCAGATCCCCAAGGGTCCGAAGTAAGCGGGCGACGCCGGCTTGCTGTTGCTGGGAGTCAAAGGTGTAGATCAGCTCGTAGCCGTCTTCCGAAAGCTCGACGGGCTCCAGGGTGAGTTCGCCTGGCACCCTGTCGAGTTTGTGCTGCAGCTGCAGGCGCAGTTCTTTTTTACCCAGCTTGGACATCAGGGTGTCCTTGTCTTCAACCAGGATAATCTGGCCCTGGCGAATCACCCCGATGCGGTCCGCCATTTCCTCGGCTTCTTCAATGTAATGGGTGGTCAGGATAATGGTGGTGCCGTTCTCGCGGAGTTTCCGGACCATCTCCCACATGTCGCGGCGAAGTTCTACATCCACGCCGGCCGTGGGCTCGTCCAGAAACAGGATGCGAGGCTCGTGGGACAGGGCCTTGGCAATCATCACCCGGCGTTTCATGCCGCCAGACAGCGACATGATGCGGTTGTTGCGCTTGTCCCACAGGGAGAGGTCTTTCAGTACCTTCTCTATGTGGGCCGGTTTCGGGGCCTTGCCGAACAGGCCGCGGCTGAACGACACCGCGTCCCATACGGTTTCAAAGGAATCGGTATTCAGCTCCTGGGGCACCAGGCCGATGGCTTCGCGGGCCTTGCGGTAGTTTTTCACGATATCGTGGCCGGCCGCGGTTACTTCACCGTTGCTCTTGTTCACTATCCCGCAGATGATGGAAATCATCGTGGTTTTGCCCGCACCATTGGGGCCAAGCAGGGCGAAGATCTCTCCCGGGTAGATTTCCAGGTTAACGTCTTTCAGGGCCTGAAAGCCGTCTTCGTAGATCTTGTTCAGGTGCTTTACGGAGATGTCCGGTTGCACAGCGGTATCCTGTTTCTTGGGTGATTCAAGCCTGAAAGCCGGGCATTTTCTCATGCTGGCCGCGGTTTAGAAACCTTTGCCATGTCGGCATTTATGCCCATAATGCCCCCTTCAAAAAGGGGATGAGAGGCTGCTGATATGATACGAGCCATCGTAACAGGGGGTTTACTGATTGCTGCTGTAGCGATACTGGCATTTGCTCCCGACTACCTGAACGAAGCCAGCAACGAGGAGCAGAAACCACCGTGCGACCTGCTTGCAGGCCCTTGCAGCTGGCAAACGGATCAAGGCCAGTGGCAGGTCATGCTGACCCCCGGCCCGGAAGGAGACCAGGGCGTGGAGTACCAGCTTCAGGTGACCGTGCCGGAAGCGCCGGATCGCTTTCTGGCGGTACTAAGGGGCGAAAACATGTACATGGGCGAGTACCCGGTGCCGCTGGTACGGGAAGAATCGCTGGAATACCGGGCCAGGTTTACCGCGCCGTTTTGTACCACTGGCAGTGAAATGATCTGGAGAATCGATTTTCAGGATGGCCAGGATTTAATCGAAAATGTGCCGTCAACACTGGTCTTTCGTGCGGAGAAGTAGTTAAATTCCTGGAAAATACAACAATCTCCAGGGAAATGTGATGGATTACGGGGAAAGTGTTCAAAAGGTTCTGCTCAGAAAGATTCTCAAGGCAGAACAGGATTTGCTTCAGCTCAAACTCGATTACTGCCGCTTTGTCTTCGGGCTCACCCACCGGGCGCGTGTGAACGCAGGCGGGAAATCATGGCTGGTACGGTCTGTGGATGTCGACTCCATGCAGCACACTGACGACGGCGGATTTACCCGGCCGGTGATCGCCGGAGTGCCCGCAGAGGACGAAACCGGCACCACAGCGATTAACCTGGGCAGTAATTGGGAAGTTGAAGCCGTCAGATAAACGCGTTGCTGGTGGCTGCGTCGTAAAGGCTGGAGGGTGCCGGTACATACTGATGTTGCTGCCAGTGTTCAGCACCTTCAAGGCCGGCCCGGTAGCAGGCCAGTAACACGGAACTGGAGGTGAGGGTGCTGATAGCCTGCAATGCTTCCGGTTGGCGAATGCCTGTTTTACGGCTGACAATGCGTGCCACCATGCCTGCAAGGGCATCGGAATGGCGCACCGGTTGGTGGCTCAGTGCACAACCGGCCCCATACAACCAGGCGGCTGCATACATCCGCACCGCCTCTGGCGCCTCGGCCAGCAAAAGCCCCTTGTCCCGACAATCCCGCTCCTGGAGCCCGGCCAGAATGTGCAGCTGGGTGCGCAGTTCGGTGCCATGGGCGGAGGCAATTTTCACCCGCTTGCCGGTACGCGCCGTGCGCCTTGCCACCGGGCCGGGTATTTCCGGTTCGGCTATACCACCTGCCAGTTGAAGAGCTTCTCCCCGGGACAGGGCAACCATCCGGATTGCCAGAATGCCGACCAGTGCCAGCAAGCCGAGTTCAGTAACTGTGACCAGTCCGTTGACCATGAAGGGTATCTTGCCTCGCATTCCTGAAATTAGAACGATAAGGCATTGTAACGATATGTAACGATCGGCAAGGTAACCGGCTTCCCAATTCTGGCGGTACCGGCATTTCAGGCGCGGGAATT
Source organism: Marinobacter sp. L-46 (assembly GCF_056859535.1). Taxonomy (NCBI): domain Bacteria; kingdom Pseudomonadati; phylum Pseudomonadota; class Gammaproteobacteria; order Pseudomonadales; family Marinobacteraceae; genus Marinobacter; species Marinobacter sp. L-46. The sequence goes on along the minus strand of NZ_JBSXOP010000070.1, from coordinate 103,163 downwards.
GTGATGCTGGTCTCAGCTGATCAGCAGGTTTGCATGGTCTGCAGGGCCAGTTTCCGGCGAATGTAGCGGCCCAGTGCATCAACGCCGATGTTCAGCAACGCGGTGATCAGTATCAGCACCATGGCCCGGTCGAAACGGATGTTCTGTATGGCGCTGTCGACATAGAAGCCCAGCGTGTAGATGCCCAGGATGCCCAGGATGGCTGTTTCCCGCATGATGATTTCCCAGCGGTAGAACAGAAAAGCCAGGAACGAGCGGTAAACCCGGGGGACCAGTTCCCAGCTGTACCGGGTGAAGCCGGTGGGCGCATCCGGGCGCAACTGAATGGTGTTGGTCTGCCGACCGATCAGGTGGCCGATAATGCCACCGTTGTGCAGGGCCAGTGCCACCACCGCCGGCAGCATAGACGGCCCCCAGAGTTGCAACAGAATGTAGGCCAGGATGTATTCCGGCGTGGAGCGGGCAATCACCAGCAACACATGGCCGGAGGTACGGCGCACCGGGCCACCGAAGTGGTTGGAAATCAGCGGGAATGCCAGCAGGGAAATAATGCCCGTAGCCACCAGGGCAATCTGGGTAAGGACAATGGTGTTCCAGATGCCCGGCAGTGCCTCGGTGACCATTACATCCCCGAACCAGGCAGACAGGCCGGCAAGCCCCTCGCCATCACGCAGCGGCGCCGGGATGATGTCTTCGGTGAAGAACCGCTCCACGTTGCCCCAGACAATGGGGAACCCGTCTCCCAGAAAGAACGGAGCGGCCAGAATGTAGAACGGCAGCAATTTCGGCCGAACCCACAGGGGCAGGGTGGCAATCAGGATATAGAACAGAATCAGCATGGCGCCGGCATCGGAATACATGCCCTGGGAGAACGACGATTCCAGGTAGAACCCCAGCGTAGGTAAACCCACGAAACCGAGAATGGCCGAGGAGCGCAGGCCGCATTCCAGGCGGTAAGAGGTGTAGGTGCGGATCTGTTCCCAGCAATCCGGAATACGGGCATACAGAAAGGCTGACACCGAACCGGTGCCGGGAGGCAGCAGGCGGCCGGGCTCCGGATCAGACTCTTCAAAGATCTCCGAGTACACCTTGGCGAAGATACCCGAATAGGGGATGGCAATGGCCAGCACGCCGGTCAGTGGGTGGAAACCGAAGAACTGTAAGAAGATCAGCGCCCAGAACAACTCATGAATCGAACGGATGAAGGCACAGAAGATTCGAACCGGCAGAAACCGATAACCCAGCGCCAGCAGAAATCCTGCCAGGCTGCCGATGGTTACACCCACGAAGGCGAACGCCACCGTGCGCAGCAGGGCGGTCATCAGGCCTTCGGTGCTGAAAAAGTTGGGGGTAGCTACGCCCAGAAAGAACCGGCCAAGATCCTGCCAGGGGTTGGCGGTGGTGATGGCAATATCGGCCACCAGCAAACCGCCGAGCGCAATGGCAAGGAAGATAAAACTGGCTCTGACGGTGGGGTAGGAAAACATAAACTGGTTCTGGCCCGTTAATACAGCGACATGATGTCGGATGCGACAAGCGAGGAAGCCGCTTCGTCCAGCGCTACCTGGCCGTCCTGAATGCCGATGATCCGGTTACAGTAACGCAGTGCCATGTCCACATCGTGCAAAGCAATAATCGAGGTGGAGAACCGGTTGGTGAGGGTTTTCATGACCAGGTGCGCCATGGGGCCATCCAGTGCCGAAATGGGCTCATCCGCTAACAGCACAGGGGCCTGCCGGTAGATGGCCCGGGCAATGGCCACCCGCTGGCGTTGCCCGCCAGACAGTGCAGCCGCCGGTATCCACTGTTTCTCGGGAATTTCCAGTTCTTTGAGCAAGGCCTTTACGGTGTCGCGGTCGCGACGGAACGGGCGAATCAGGGTCAGGACGTTATACCAGCCGGGATGTCGGTCCAGTTGTCCCATAAACACGTTATGAAATACCGGCAGCGCGTTCACCAACCCCAGGCCTTGCGGAATCAGGGATGCCTCACTCTCAAGCCGGTCGTAAAGCAAACGGATCAGCGTAGACTTGCCGGCGCCACTTTTGCCGACCAGCGCCACATGCTCGCCTTCATTTACGTGCAGGGAGAGCGGGCCAATCACCCGCTCTCCGTTAAAGCTGGCTGTCAGACCATGAAAATTAAATCCTGGCATCAATCGAGGATTCCGATGTTTTCAGCGGTCTTGCGAATGGGCTCGTAATCATCGTTAGACGCCGGAATAAAGCCGGAACGGGGGAAGCTTTCAAGCAGTGCCGGATCGTCCAGTTCCAGCAGGGCCTTGGTCACCTTGTCTTTGAAACCTTCACCGAACCGCTCGTTCACGTCACCGCGGATGGTCCACTGGTAATCCGGGTACGCCGGGGTTTTCCAGATAACCCGAACGGCATCGGTATCGATGTTTCCATCTGCCAGCTCTTTTTCCCAGACCTGGAAGTTGAGCGCGCCCACTTCATAGGTGCCAGCCTCTACCAGGCGAAGAGTACGGGTATGGTTACCGCTGAAACCAACACGGGAAAATACAGATTCCGGTGCCTCGCCAAAGGTGTCGCGCAGGTGGAACTCGGGCATCAGGCGGCCGGAGGTGGAACCCTTGGAACCAAAGGTAAAGGTTTTGCCACGCAGGTTGTCTTCAAGGTCCGCCAGGCTGTCTGCCGGCTCGATTTCGGTGCTGGTGTTGGCGATGAAATAGGTGACAAAGGCTTCATCTTCCACGCCCTGGGCGATGGCCTCAGAACCCGGCACCAGGCGCCGTGCCTGCACACCGGACAGCCCGCCAAACCAGGCCAGCTGCACCTGGTTGTTGCGGAAGGCGGATACCGCGGCCGCATAGGATTTCACCGGGATATAACGAACGTCTACGTCGAGCTGCTCGGAAAGGTAATCAGCCACGCCGCGAAAGCGCTCTACCAGCTTGGTTTCATCCTCATCAGGAATAGCCGTAAACACGAAGGTTTGTGCCTGTACGGCAGTTACGGCAGAAAAAGACAGAAGGCCGGAAACCAGCCATTTCCGTAGATGTTTGATGACCATGATGATTCATTCCTTTTTGTCGGGGAGCTTTTGGGTGGCCCGGCGAGCGCCGAAGGCAGCCTCAGGATACCGTGAATTGCCATAAGTCTGAACCGGTATACGCAGGAATCCTTTACCCGGAGCACTGGCCCGTGCAGAATTTCGGTAAATTTATCGGACACCCTTTATGCATCTTCTGATCATCACTCCTGCCGGCCCGGACTCCAAGGCCGGTAATCGAGCCACGGCCCTGCGCTGGCAGGTACTGCTGGAGCAATCCGGCCATCAGGTCCAGGTATTGACCGGGTATGAAGGAGAAACGGCTGATCTTATGATCGCCCTTCACGCATGGCGCAGTGCGCATGCGGTAGAGGCATGGAGAGAGCAAAATCCGGACAAGCCATTAATTGTCGTGCTGACGGGTACCGATATCTATCATCACCAGCATGAATATCCCGGGGTTACCCTGGCTTCGATGGACACGGCGGATTTGCTGATAGGCCTGCACGACCTGGTAGGCCGGGACATTCCGGAATCGTTCCGCGACAAACTGGTTACTCTTCGCCAGTCTGCGGCGCAGCCTGCCGTGCGTGGCGGCTCCCGGCCGGAACCAGGGCAGTTCAATATCTGTGTGATCGGCCACCTGCGTGATGAAAAAGACAGCCTTCGGGCAGCCCTTGCCGCGCGCCACCTGCCGGAAGATTCAAGCATTGTCGTTAATTGTGCCGGCCGCCCGCACACCGAGGAGTGGCGCGAGAAAGCTCTGTCAGAAAGCAAGGATAACCCGCGCTTTCACTGGTTAGGGGAGCTGGATAAACCGGGCCTGGAAAACCTGATGGCCGTGAGCAGTGTGATGGTCATCAGCTCGGTGATGGAAGGTGGCGCGAATGTGGTCTCTGAAGCCTGCAGGGCAGGTTTGCCCATTCTGGCGTCGGATATTCCGGGCAATAAAGGGCTGTTGGGTGAGGATTATCCGGGCTATTTCCCGGTTGGGGATGACAAGGCACTGGCCGAGTTGATGTACCGGGCAGAGCGGGAACCGGAGTACCTGGCAAAACTGAGAGCGGCTGTGTCGGCGCTCGCTGAAACCTTCACCCCCGAAAAAGAACGCCAGAGCCTGGACGAGGCTCTGGCGCGGGTACTCGACATTCGAGGCTAAGGTACGTTTTACAGTACTTTTTTCGCCTCTGCAGTCAGCTGGCTGTAGCCTTTCATGCTCTTGAAGGCTTCCAGCTTCTGCTTGTCTTCGGCGCTCGGGTTGGCAATCTGCTCGATGGAAGTAATGCCTGCTTCTTTCATCTTCTTCGCAGTCGCCGGTCCGATACCCTTCACGCGGGTAAGATCAGACTTGTCCGCAGGCTTGGCTGCCTTCGGAGTGGCAGTTTTCCTGGCGGCAGGCTTTTTGGCAGGCGCCTTCTTTGCAGCCGGCTTGCTGCCCGTAGCGGATTTGGCCGCAGACTTGGCTTTGCTGGCTGTTTCGTCCGCCGCTTTGCGGGCTTCCTTGGAGGCAATGCCCACGCGCTCCAGCAGGGTGGCCTGCAATTCGTGGAATTCGTTCATCCGGCGCTCGAACTCTTCGTTAAAGCGCTTCATTTCCCGGTCACGCAGCTCGTCCATGTCTTTGAGCAGCTTGCGCACGGGGTCCTGAATCTGGTGCTGCAGGTGGTCGAACTGTTGCAGGGCATCGCTAATCAGCCCCTCGATCTGGGCAGAGGTTTTCTCGAACTCCTTGTTCACCTTCTTGACGATCTTATCTACGCTCGGTTTGGCTTTCTTTGCCATGGGGACGTCTCCTTGCAGACGGATGCTTGGTAAGTACTACGGGGTATCAGGCCAGTTGCCTCATGCTCGCGACGGGGCCCGGGCCACGGCGGGATTTGAGACTTTGTTTTTTCAGAAGTACTTCGTGAATGCGCCGGAGTTTTTCTGACAGGGGAGAAGCGTCTTTGGTGTTAAGGTCAGAAAAATCAATCGAATAGAAGAAATTGCTGCAGTGCTTTCTCTTTTCGGTGACCAGGCCGGAGACACCCTCGGCCCGGATTTCCTCAAACGGCATATCCATTACCAGCTCCAGAACCAGAGTATCGCCCGGCTCGAAAACCTTGTCGGTTTTCATTACGCAGCCATAGCTGTCCAGCTCGTACACGCGGGCCTCGACGGTTTCTTTACGAAACAGTCCCTGGCGAACACGGAAGCGGGCAACCAGATCCGGTAGTGGGTCGTTCATTAACCTGTATCTCTGCGTTTTTCAGTACATCAGAATGTGTATATAGATCAAACAATAGACGGCGAAAGCAATTATGGCAATGCTGTCAGCCGTCTACGGTAACCCTTTCAGGGAATGGTTCAAGAGCCTGGCCGGTGATTCCGGGCCAGATCCGTTACCGTGAACGGGTTTTGATTTCGTACATATCAACACGGCGATCTTTAAGATTAGTGACAGAACCTTCGTTACGCACCAGTTTCAGCTTTTCCAGGTCCATATCCGAGAACATGATCATCTCGGTGTTGGGCGTGGTTTCCGCCATCACGGCATCGTGGGGGAAGGCGAAGTCCGAAGGCGAGAATACGGATGACTGGGCGTACTGAACGTCCAGGTTTTCCACCTTGGGCAAGTTGCCCACGCTGCCGGTGATCACCACATAGCATTCGTTTTCAATGGCTCGCGCCTGGGCGCAGTGGCGTACCCGCAGGTAGCCGTTCTTGGTGTCTGTCCAGAAGGGCACACAGATAATATCGACGTTCTGGCTGGCTGCAATACGGCCAAGTTCCGGGAACTCGATGTCATAGCAGATCTGGATAGCCACGCGGCCGGCATCTGTTTCGAACACCTCGAAGCTGTTGCCACCTTCGATCACCCAGTCACGGCGTTCATGGGGTGTGATGTGAATCTTGCGCTGCTCATCAACCCGACCGTCCCGGTGGCAGAGATAGGAGACGTTGTATACCCGGTCGTTCTCGATCAGCGGCATGGAACCGGTGATGATGTTGATGTTGTAGCTGACCGCCATTTCCGACATCTCGTTACGGAACTGTTCGGTAAAGCCGGCCAGGAAGCGAATGGCGCGGGTCTGGTCCATCTGATCGGTCAGGCCCATCAACGGCGCGTTGAAGAACTCGGGGAACAGGGCGAAATCGCTTTTGTAGTCCGACAGGGCATCGACGAAGTACTCCACCTGCTTGAGCACTTCCTCAACCGAGGTGAATTCCCGCATCTGCCACTGAACTGCCCCCATGCGCACCTGGGTTTTCTTCACGTCCAGTACTGAGGAGGGCGGGGTATACAGGATGTTTCGCCACTCCAGAAGCGTGGCATAGCCCATGGACTTCTCGTCTTCCGGCAGGTATTTGTGCATCAGCCGGGTAACCTGGAAGTCATTGGAGAGCTGGAAGCTCAGAATCGGATCGTAGATCTCTTTGCGGTCTACCCGGTGGATGTACTCTTCCGGCGTGTACTGCTCGGAATACTTGAAGTAGTTGGGAATTCGGCCGCCGGCCAGGATGGCACGCAGGTTCATGGAGCGACACAGTTCCTTTCGGGCTTCATACAAGCGCCGACCCAGACGATATCCGCGATATTCATGGTGGATGAACACATCCAGCCCGTACAGGGAATCACCATTGGGGTTGTGCCAGATCTTTTCGTTGCGAAGGATCAGGTCGTCGTAGGCGTGGGGGTTGCTGAAGCGCTCGTACTTAACGCTTACGGTTAGTGCTACGGCTACCAGGTGGCCATTGTCTTCAATACAGATCTGGCCGTCCGGGAATTGTTCCACCAGCGCCTTGATGGTTTCTTTTGGCCATGCACCGCCGATGTCGTCATAAACATCGTCCATCAGTTCCTGGAGCTGTGGGTAATCCTCGAGGGTGAGGTTGCGCAGGTTCAGGTGCAGTTCTTCGTGGGCCATTCAGAGATTCTCCGTTTTTGACGAGCGGATGCACGGTTCAAGATGCATCAGTTTAACAGAGGTTCCTGAATACTTCGCCCGGGACTATTGGTCCAGGTGTTTAATACGCCGGCTCAGCTCTTCCAGCGTTTTCCGGCCAACACCATTGGATTCATCACTGAGGTACGGATTCTTGAGGGCGATGATGGTGCGACGCTTCAGATTAAGTTCGTTCATCGCGCGGCCGAAGTATTGGTTCAGATAGTCCGCAAAACTGCCATCATTGATGGCGCGCTCAATGCCGAGCTGGAGCCGGTGGGCAGTGTCGTGATCGTGTTTTGCGGCAAACAGGTAAGAAGGTAACGGGTAAGCAATCAGGAGATCGGGTTCAATCACCAGGCCACTGGCGCGAGGCTGTTCGAGGTCAAAAAGCACTTCACTGATGCCCCGGGCAAAGCAGTCGAAACGTTGGTTCAGCAGCATCCCGAACAGCACTTCGAAACGTGGATTGGTGATGACCCTCAGCCCGTTGGCCTCGAGAATCGGGGTGTCTGGCCAGTGCGTTCCCTGGCCAATACTGATTTTACGGGCTTTGAGGTCTTCAAGGCTGGAAATATCTTTGAACTTCGGCAGGGTTTCCGGCATTACCAGGCAAACCCGAAAGCCCAGCAAGCCGCCATCTACCGGAACCGGGATCGGGTTCAGGCTGTCTTCCCGATCAGCCGTGGTGGCAACGTTGGCAATATCTAGGATCCGGTTGTTACGTTTGGTCAGCTCCAGCAATGCCCGCCCCTGGCTGACCTCCAAACTGCGAAGGAGTTCATAGCTGCCGTACTCGGGGGTTTTATCCAGGGCCAGCAACACCAGGTTGCGAATTGCCGGGCTATCGTAGTTGCGGTACCAGAGGGTGAGCTCCCGGTGGTTGTCTGTTGTTTCGGCAACTACATGGGTGGCGGGTACCAGGCTTGCCAGCAGGCAGGCCGCGAAAGAAACGACGCGGAAAAGGGGAGTACAACCCAAGTCGGCTTTCCTTCTGGAAGATGCGTGAAATGTCGTTGTATTGTTCTGATTTGCATTGTTGTTGCTTTACGCGCAATTTTGCAACGCAAATTCGCGGTAACTGGAACCAGGACACCAGATTCATGGCTTTGATCGACAGTATAGAGGAGGTTGGGCCGGACCGGGTGCGGAAAAAGGGCTTCAAGGCGGAATAATCCGCCCTCGCTTGGTTAGCCAGCGCCCAGTTCGGCGATGGCTTGAAGGAAAGTTTCGCCGTACTTCTCCAGCTTGGCGGCACCAACACCGCTGATTTCGCCCAGCTCTTCGATACTGCCAGGGCGGCGCTGGAGCATTTCGAACAGGGTGGTGTCGTGGAAGATCACATAGGGCGGCACCCCCTGCTTGTCTGCCAGCTCCTTGCGGCAGGCCCGCAAGGCGTCCCAGCCAGCATGGTCGGTGATCTGGTCCCGGATATCCTGCCCGCTGGCGCGACTGCCGGATGACTTGCTGCCAGAGCCCTTCTTATGCACCGGGTCTTTACGCAGCTGGATAGGCTGTTCACCTTTCAGCAAGGGGCGACAGCGTTCGGTCAGTTGCAGGGCGCCGTAGCCTTCCGGATCTGCGCGGAGATATCCGTTAGCCACCAGTTGCCGGAATACCGACTTCCATTCGGTAGCCGACAGATCCTGCCCGATGCCATAGGTGGAAATGGCCTGGTGGCCGGATTGCAGGATGCGTTCGTTCTCTGAGCCGCGTAGCACATCAATGACATAGTTGACGCCAAAGCGCTGGCCGGTACGGTACACGCAAGACAGGGCTTTCTGTACAGCAACCGTGCCATCCCAGGTTTCCGGCGGGTTCAGGCAGGTGTCGCAGTTGCCGCAGGGCTGCTCTAGGGTGTCACCGAAGTAGCGCAGCAGAACCTGCCGGCGGCATTGAGTGACTTCACACAGGCCCAGCATGGCATCCAGCTTCTGCCGCTCGACACGTTTAAACTGGTCGTTGCCCAGGGACGCTTCCAGCATCTGCCGCAGTTTGATGACATCCTGCAGGCCATAAACCATCCAGGCCGTCGAGGGTTTGCCGTCACGACCGGCCCGGCCGGTTTCCTGGTAGTAGGCTTCCAGGCTCTTGGGAAGGTCCAGGTGGGCAACAAACCTGACATCCGGTTTGTCGATGCCCATGCCAAAGGCAATGGTCGCCACAATGATTACGCCATCTTCGCGCAGAAAGCGTTCCTGGTTCCTGGCTCGTTCTTCGGCAGTCAGGCCTGCGTGGTAGGGCAGTGCCAGGTAGCCTTTGCTGGCCAGCGACCTGGCAGTGGCGTCCACCTTGTTCCGGGAAAGGCAGTAAATAATGCCGCAGTCACTCTCATGTTCGGCTTTGATAAAGTCCAGTAACTGTTTGTTGGCATTGGTTTTCGGGGTGATTCGATACTGGATGTTCGGGCGATCGAAACCGCTGATGAAGTGCCGGGCCTGGGTCAGCGACAGGCGCTCGGCAATTTCCTTTCGGGTACGTTCATCGGCGGTTGCGGTCAGGGCAATCCGGGGAATGCCGGGAAATTCTTCCGCCAGCATGCTCAGCTGTAGGTAGTCAGACCGGAAATCATGGCCCCACTGGGAGACACAGTGGGCTTCATCGATGGCAAACAGCGACAGCGACGCGTTGTGCAGCAGTTCAATGGTACGAGGCTGAATCAGCCGTTCCGGTGCGCAATACAGCAGGTCCAGCTCACCGGTCATCAGGGCATATTCGGTGGCCCGGGCCTGTTCGAAATCCATGGTGGAGTTCAGGAACGCCGCTTTCACGCCCAGTTGTTTCAGGGCGGCCACCTGGTCCTGCATCAGGGCGATCAGCGGCGAGATCACCACCGCCGTACCCGGTCGAACCAGCGCCGGAACCTGATAACACAAGGACTTACCGCCGCCGGTGGGCATCAGTACCAGGGCATCACCACCGCCCACCACTTCCTGCACGATATCGCCCTGCAGCGGCCGGAAACTTTCGTAACCGAATACCTCGTGCAGAACCTGCTCCGGGCTTCGGCCGGTGGCAGAAGGGGGTTCGCGGGTCAGTTGGTCAAAATCCTGGTCCGGATACATGCTGGTCTTTGCCTGTGGGCGGGAAATGTTCAGGGCGGGGATGATAACAGATCCGCCGGCGGGATTGGTTAACCCCGCCATTTCGGTGGAGGAAATCAGTGCCAAGACAGGATAGAATACCGCCAATTTCCAACCACTTCTTGATTAACCGCTTCGAACAACAACAGGGCTTGCATGCAGGAATTTGACGCAATCCGTCCCTATTCGGATGAAGAAACAGCGCCGGCCATCAAACGCCTGGTTAATGATCGGGAGTTCCTCGACATGGTGGGCCGCTTCAAGTCCCCCCTGGCGGCGAAGTGGGCGCCGGCAGTCTTGCGGATGTTTGTACGGCGCTGGCTGGTTGGCAACTTCGGCCACTATCACCGGGTGGATGACCTGCAGGCGGAGCTGTCAAAGTACGTAGGCGAACTGGTTGAAAGCACCACCTCCCGGGTAACCCACAGCGGCCTGGAGAACCTGAGCAAGACCAATGCCCATTTGTTTATCTCCAACCACCGGGACATCGTGTTTGACCCGATGGTGGTGAATTACCTGCTGTTCCAGAACGGTTTCCTGACTACCCGCATTGCCATCGGTGACAACCTGCTGCAGAACCGGGTGTTTGCAGAGATGATGCGCCTGAACAAGAGCTTTGTGGTGCGTCGTAACATGACCAGCCCGCGGGAAATGCGCGATGCCTACCTGACGTTGTCCGGGTTTATCAATCACAGCATCGACACCAACCACAGCATCTGGATAGCCCAGCGTGAAGGCCGCGCGAAGGACGGCATAGACGCTACCGACCCAGCCATCATCAAGATGTTCTACATGAGCCGGAAGAAATCCGGGCTGGACTTTGGCGAGGCCATGAACCGGCTGCATATTGTGCCGGTGTCTATTGCCTACGAGTACGACCCCTGCGATGCCGACAAAGCCAGGGAGCTGGAAGTGAAGGCCCGTACCGGCAGTTACCAGAAAACCGAAGGGGAAGATTCCGAGCAGATAGTGAAAGGCCTGACCGGTTACAAGGGGCATGTGCATGTGCACTTCGGTGCGCCTATTGCTGATGCACCGGACAATCCGAAAGCCCTGGCCGCCCGCATCGACCACGAAATGCACTCCAATTACCATCTGCATGCATCCAACCTGGTGGCTTACCAGATGCGGGGCGTTCACCCGGAAGCCCGGGAAACGCCGGGCAGTGTCAGCGAAAACGTGGTGACTGCAGAAACCTGGTCGCCGGCGGACCTGGAAGCGGCCCGGGCGGAAATGGAGCGCAGGCTGGAAGCCTGTGATCCGGCTACCCGGCCTTACCTACTGGATATGTACGCCAATCCGGTGGTCAACGCCCTGGCCGCCAATAACAACGGCGAGGCGCTGACGCCAACCGAAGACTAGCCTAGGCCCAGAGCATGGCGCCCATCTCCAGCGGATGGGTGAGGGCGTCATGGTAGGGATAGGCCCTCAATCGCAGGGTTTGCAGGCCCGGGTAGGGCGCTTTGATGCGCGCGGAGAACAAAGTTTTGCCATCCTGGTCACCTGCCGGTTCCAGGATAAAACTGTCCGGCCCGGGCTCGCCATGGCTGCCGGTACAGTCCGGTGATACCACGCATTCCACCCGGATATCCTCCGGTGCCAGCCCGTTCAGGGCCACTTCCACGCTCAGTTCCACTTCTTCATCCCAGTTGCAGCGGTCTGTGACACAACCGTGCATCTGAATGTTCACCCCGTGCCAGGCCGCCCGTATCCGCGCCTTCCATTGCGCCAGCTCGTTGGCCAGTTCGCCTTTGTTTGCCGCCAGGCGGTGGCCCTGGGCGCTGGCCGGCTGGTAATAGTTCCGTACGTAATCCATCACCATGCGCTGGGAATTGAACCGGGGCGTAATGGTTTTCATGGACGCCTTGGAACGGGCCACCCAGTCTTTCGAGTAACCCTGGGCTTCCCGTTTGTAGTACAGCGGGATAATTTCCATTTCCAGCAAGTCGAGCAGGTCCCGGGCTTCTTCACGGTTGCGGAATTCCTGGTCCAGGCGAATATCCCGGGGGGGCAATGGCCCAGCCGTTGTTACCGTCGTAACCTTCGCCCCACCAGCCATCCAGCACACTCAGGTTAAGGGCGCCGTTCATGGCGGCTTTCTCGCCGGAGGTACCGCTGGCTTCTTTCGGATATTCCGGCGTATTCAGCCAGACATCCACGCCGCTTAACAGCCGCCGTGCCATGGCCTGGTCATAGTCTTCCAGAAGTATAATGTGGCCCATCAGGGACGGCTCCATGGACAGGTCGTGGATGACCTTGATCAGTTGCTGCCCCGGGTTGTCCTTGGGATGGGCCTTGCCGGCGAAGACCAGGACTACGGGGTTGTCAGGGTCTGTCAGTAACCGTTCCAGCCGCGGCAGGTCGGAAAATATCAGGGTGGCCCGCTTGTAGGTGGCAAAGCGCCGGGCAAAGCCGATCACCATGGCGTCTTTTTCGGGGGATACCAGCTTTCGGGTCATGCGCTCGGTGACCGAATGGCCGGTACCGTTGCGCTGATGCTGGCGCCTCAACCGGCGCACGATGAATTCTGCCATCTGTTGTTTCAGGGCTTTATGCACGCTCCAGTAGTGATAATCCGGAATTCTGTCGACAAAATTCCAGAAATCCGGGTTTCTCAGCTCGCTTTTCCAGGTGGGCGCCTGCATTTCAAACAGGCTGGCCCATTCCGGCGCCAGAAAGGTAGAAACATGCACGCCGTTGGTAATGTAACCGATGGGGTTTTCTTCCGGAGGAATTTGCGGCCAGATGCTGCCTTCCATTTCTGAGGCGACCCCGCCGTGGATACGGCTGACACCGTTGTGGAACCGCGAGCCCCGCAAGCCCAGGCTGGTCATGTTGAAGGTGCCATCGCCGTTCTTGCTGCCCAGCTCGAAAACCTGGTCAAAATCCAGCCCTGCGGTTTCCGTATACGGGCCCAGGGCATGGGCAACCAAATCCCGGGGGAAAATGTCATGGCCGGCGGGTACCGGCGTATGGGTGGTAAACAGGGTGCAGGCGGCAACGGATTCCAGGGCGGCCTCGAAGCTGAGGCCATGTTCCATGGCCATCCGGCAGCGCTCCAGGATCTGGAAGGCGGCGTGGCCTTCGTTAATGTGCCAGGCGGTGGGCTTGATGCCCAGTGCTGCCAGCGCGCGGGTGCCCCCGATGCCCAGCAGGATTTCCTGGCTGATGCGGGTGTCTGAATCGCCGCCGTACAGTTGCAGGGTCAGTTCCCGGTCCTGCTCGTTGTTCTCTGGTGTATTGGCATCGAGCAGGTACAGGCGGATATGGCCAACCCGCGCCTGCCAGACCCGGGCCCACAGCTCCCGCCCCGGGAAGGGCACGGAAATCTTGAGTTGCTCGCCATCCTGTTCTACCGGGCTGATGGGCAGCTCGTCGCTGTCGTGGCACTGATACCGGGCTACTTGCTGGCCCTGGGCATCAATGGTCTGCATGAAATAGCCCTGCTGGTACAGTAGCCCGACGGCCACAAAGGGCAAGCCGAGATCGCTGGCCGCCTTGCAGTGGTCACCGGCCAGGATGCCCAGGCCACCGGAATAGATCGGAAAGCTTTCGTGAAACCCGAACTCGGCGCAAAAATAGGCCACCAGGCTGGTTTCGGGGTTGAGCAGCTCCACTACTTCTGCACCCGGCCCGGCCTCTACGTAGGCATCGTAACTGGACAGCACCCGACGGTATTCGGCGAGAAAGGCGCGGTCGGCAGCGGCTTCTTCGAGCCGGTGCTGGGATACCCGCCGCAGAAACAGCTTTGGGTTGTGCTCCACTTTCTGCCACAGGCGCAGATCAATACGGGCAAACAGCCCCCTTACGCCGTGGTTCCAGCTGTAAAACAGGTCGTTTGCCAGCTCCCCCAGCCGATGCAGGGCTTCGGGCAGTTGGGGGCGGGCTTCAAGCCGGAATTCCGTAGCCTTGTGCATGTTCAGAACCTCCCTGTGGTTACTGGTTATGCCTGAGCTTGTTGTAGAGGGCGGCGTATTCGCCGGCCCGGTGCTTCCACGAGTAATCTGCGGTCATGCCATTTTGCTGCAGCTGTTGCCAGGTTTTCCGGTGCTTGCGGGCCTCGAGCGCCCGGTTCACGGCGCGCTTCAGCCCGTGGGCGTTGGGCTCCCGGAAAACAAATCCGTTGGCGTCCCGTACCGGCACCTCGCCGGGGTCCAGTACGGTATCGTTCAGCCCGCCCGTGCCGTGCACCACCGGTATGGTGCCGTAGCGCAGGCTGTACATCTGGTTCAGGCCACAGGGCTCAAACCGGGATGGCATCAGGAAGATGTCCGCGCCGGCGGTTATTTCGTGGGCCAGGGCCTCGTTATAACCCAGCGTAAGTGACAACTGTTCGGGCCAGTCCCGGGCCAGGTGTTGCAGCGCCTGTTGGTAACGGGCCTCTCCGGAACCGAGAATGGCAAACTGACAACCCTTTTCCAGTAAAGTCGGCAGTGCTTCCAGCAGCCAGTCCAGCCCCTTCTGTTCTACCAGACGCCCGACAAATCCCAGCACCGGAGCGCCGTTGACTTCCAGCCCCAGTTTGCGCTGCAGGGCTGCCCGGCACTGGGCTTTTCCGGAGGTATCGTCCGGGCTGTAGTGGAAATCCAGGTGCTGGTCTGACTTCGGGTTCCAGTAACGGTTATCGATGCCGTTCAATATGCCGGTCAAAGCATGGGACCGGTGCTCCAGCAAACCGTCGAGCCCATAGCCAAACTCCGGCGTGCGGATTTCCCGGGCGTAGCTCGGGCTGACAGTGGTGATGGCATCGCTGAACACCAGGCCGCCCTTGAGAAAGGAAAACTGGCCGTGAAATTCCAGCTGGTCAAAACGCCAGAGATGATCCGGCAACCCCAGCGCCCTGAACGTTTCATGCGAGAAAAGGCCCTGATACGCCAGGTTATGGATGGTGAAGACAGTGGCGGGCGCGTGCTTGTCGTTGTGCAGGAACACGGGGATCAGGCCGGTTTGCCAGTCGTTGCAATGCACGATATCCGGCTTCCAGGATAACCCCAGTTGCCCCAGCGCCATCATGGCCCCGATTCGGGCAAACAGGTGAAAACGATGGGCGTTGTCCCACCAGTCTTCACCGTTTTCGTTCTGGTACGGGCTGTCACCTTGCCTGTCGAACAGGGCCGGACAATCCACCAGCCAGAGCAGTACCTGGGTCTCCGGCACCTGGGTTTGCCAGAGTGAAACATCGTATTGCCCGAAACGGAAGCGGGCCTTGCGCTGAGAACCGGCCTCCCGGGCCGCCTTAAGGGCAGCGGGATAACCCGGCAGCAGGATCTGGCAATCGTAGCCGAGCCGGCACAGGGCTTCCGGCAGGCTGCCTGACACATCGGCCAGAAGAGGCAGCGCAGATGCCCTGGCCAGTTATCCAGGCCGCCATGGGATCGGTCTCCGGGCTGGTGGTTGTGCCCGTACAGGACTTGCTGGGCCTGGGCTCTGATGCCCGATTCAACACCCCCGGCACCATCGAGAACAACTGGATATGGCAGCTTCCAGAGCATTATCAGGAGCTTGTGGATATTGCCCGGCTCAGGGAAACGGTGCAGCTATACGGGCGGTAATGTTGCTCCGGTTATTTATTGATCAGAGTCAAGTTGATCAATAAACAAACAGATATAACTGGTGCATGAACAGGTCTAACCTGTATCCGCCAGAAACCAAAAGTTTGTGAAAGGGGGCTCGAATGGAACACCGTCTTAGCCAGCGAATTGAAGGGGAGTTGCCTATACTGGTGTACAAGCGTGGTATGCCTGTAGCCACCGGGGCGATAAAAGATGCGTCCAGGCGGGGGCTTTTTATTGTCACCGGCTTTGATGATGTTCGGCTGAACCAGGCCCTGCACTTGTCGTTCCGGTTTCCCGAGCAACCCGAGAAACACCATACGCTGAAGGCCCACGTGGTTCGAAGGGCCGACCAGGGGCTCGGCGTCGATTTTGACAGCGCAGAGAATGACGCAAGGGTCATTTCCGAGCTGATACTCTGGTTGGAAGACCACAAAGACGCAGAAGGCCGGGCGGCCCTCAGACATCGCAAGATTCACTAAAAACCCGAAACGAAAGGAAGAAACAGCAATGGCTAGACTGGAAGGCAAGGTAGCAGCGGTAACCGGCGGAGCATTGGGCCTGGGCCGGGCCATGGTGGAACGGATGGTAGAGCAGGGCGCGGCAGTAGGTGTGCTCGACGTGCTTGATAAAGAAGGCGAAGCCCTGGTGCAGGAACTCACCAAGAAAGGTTTCCGGGTGGCTTACTGGCATTGTGACGTGGCCGATGAAAGCCAGGTGAAAGCAGAGGGTCGGACGGGATTCTGGAAATATCCGCCAAAGTTGAGATAAGCTATTGATAACAAAAATATTTTCGCTATTCAGAAACCCTTGATCTTTCATTGATACCTTCCCCTACGCTCTTCACGAGGTGCGGCCGGTAATAGTGCTAAATTTAGCCGAATGTTCTGTATATCGTTGATTGCAAGTGGAAATACTGAAAACCTTGTAAGGCTCTGTAGCCCCGTTCCTTAAGTGGCTGGTTTGTCGTGTTGACGCCGCTTTTCAGCCATTAGACGCCCAATCATCTCGTTCTTAACCGATAGCTCCGCCTCCAGTTTGAGGCCGGTCGGTAAAACTGTAAAATTCAGCCACTAACTCTGCATCTCATTGTTTTCAAAGGAAAATCTGGGACAGCCAATAAGTAATTCTGGATCACCTCCCGCTTACGTAGCCGGTGCGTCATATTGGCGCCGGTTTTCAGCCATTAGGCGCTCAATCATATCGTTCTTAACCGATAGCTCAGTCTCCAGTTTGGCCTGGCTGACGGTAAAATCTTGCACCTTGCTTTGCGCCGATTCAAGGCGTTGCGTCAGCTCATCAATTTGCGAGGCCTGGCGCTGAGCGCTGTCGGCGTACTGCTGCAGATCCGTCGTCTGGGTTTGCAATTGCTTATTGGCATCTTCAAGCTTCGCGTCAGTCCGATTAAGCTTCGATTCGAGGTCCTGTGTTGCTTTGCGCGCAGCGCCCAACTCGCTCACCAGGCGCGCGTTATCCTTGTTGAGCTGGGTCAGGTCGCCCTGCTTGACGGAGATTGTCTGGTTTAACGTGCGAATCTCGGCCTGAAGCTGCTGAATTTGTTGCTCATGCCGGCGCTGATCCTGATCCCTCTGCTCTTTCACCGATTCACGATAATGCTCCAGTGCCTCCCGGCTGTGACGGTGCTTTTCCTCAAGGGATTCGATATGAGCCTGCTTTTCCTTGAGCAGCGCCGTCGTGCTGGCCTCGCGCTGACCCGCCTCGTTGAGTTGTTTATCTAAGGCATCGCAGGCTGCGGATTTGGCAGCCAGTTGCGCACTCGTCTCATCAAGGCGCGATTCCAACACTTTCTGCTGATCGCCCAGCTGGCCAGCCTCTTGAGTGAGCGCGGTGCAGCGGTCAGAGAGCTCTTTGATCTGGTGTTCATAGCGGCTTTTACTCTCTTCGACGATGCCGTGGGCCTCTTCCTGAAGGCGCGATGCCAGGCGCGCAATGAGGTCCTTAATGGGCTGGCTCAATAGGGCCTCATCGTCGAGTCTGGTGGACGCCTCCTCCTCCAGCTCTTTGAGATAGCGATGAATCGTTGATTTGGAGCCGGTATTACCGAGCTCTATACGTATCGCGTCAATGGAGGGGTTTTCCCCCTTGGCTAGAACGGCCTGATGGGCCCTGGTCACCAGTGCTTTGTTGATACCGCCACGTGCCATGGAATTCCCTCCTGCTTATTTCGTACTGTATTACGTACTATGTATATACATACGATTTTAGCTCGTGCTTTAGACTTTGTATAGCTTAGATATGACACAGGATAATAATAGATTATCTTATGTTAGGGTGAATTTTCTTCAGCTCGACGCCAAAATGCGTACAGATGGAGTCTATTTAGACACGTTGCAAGAGGCCAAACTGGACGTAATTGTCGAATTGACGCTACAGCGGCTCTGTCAATTAGGACAGCTCTTTTCGATTGTACTCAAGGGAATAACTCAAAAGTGTCTTGCACCGCTCTGAATTGTGCCCACACTACGGGAACCGCGAACGAGGCCAGCGTTACACTCGCCCCGTTTTGCGGATGTTCGTTCGACAAAAACGCTGGTAACACTCCCTACGGCTTCAATTCAATGCCAAGCTGCCCAACCAGTAACGAAAATAGCCAAAAACAGGCTGCGGTCACCAAAGCACTGGCTAACAGCGTAGGCCAAAAGCCGATTCGGGGCAGCAACGTCGGAAATATTAAAAACATCGGAAGTGTCGGCACCACGTACCAGAACGTATACCAAGCGTGATTCGCCACTTTTTCTGTCGAGTGCGTTTCTACGTGCAACCAAATCAGCGCCAGAATCGTCACCAACGGTAATGCCGCAACCAAAGCGCCCAGCTTGTCGCTGCGTTTGGCGACCTCGGAAACCACTACCACGACGGCGGCGGTAATCAGATATTTGGTTATGATCCAATGCCATGTCATGTATGCTCTACTCCAAACCGTCGAATTCACCCGTAAAATTTACATCGTAAACTCCCCCGTCACTCGATAGGAGCACGTAAAGTGTTTGAGCTTCAGCCCGATTGGTGACCGATACGATGAAATAACCGCTGCCTTTCTTATGGATTTTTACGGCGTCTTCAGGAACTACCTCCCAGCTTTCGGGAAGCTTTCCGAAGCCTAAGCCTGCGTCTTTTTCGGTTAGTTGCATAGTTGCCGCTCTGCCACGCTCAAGCGCCGATTTTTCTGAAATCGACTTATGGGCATGGTCACTGTGTGCAAGCACCTGTTGAGATCCGACCAATAAAACAAGTGTGAAAATGGCAGTAAAGAGCTTCATAAGGGTTCCTCGAAGTTTAATATGATTAATGGGAGTGGGGTTCACCGTCCTCGTGGCGATGGACTTCAGGTTCACTGGCTTGTTCAGCCGGCTCTTCGCCCTCTGTGTCGGCGGATGGCCCTCGTAATTCGAGGCGTCTTGGGTAGCTCGATAGCGGTGCTTTTTTATCCGCCATGTCTTCGTGGGTATGTTGGTGATCATCCCGGTTGAGCGGAAAATCATCCGGGTACTGCGTGTGCTGAAACCCATGTAACTGCATCAGCAGCAACAGACCACCGGCAAGCATCAGCCCCACGTTGGAAGCTTTGCTGAAGCGCTCAAACGATGCGGTTTTTCGCCACACCATAAGCACGGCCAGCATGATGCTCAAAGCCACAATCTGTCCCACTTCGACGCCGACATTGAACGATAATATTTTGAACACCAGACCATCGTCGCCCAGCGGCAACTGCTGAAGCCGAGTGGACAGGCCAAACCCGTGGATCAAACCAAAGGCAAACACCATCCAGGTCAGGTTCGGGGATTTCATTTGCAAGTGTTTCTGAAAGCCGCCGAGGTTGTCGAAGGCTTTGTAACAGACGGTCAGCGCAATCACCGCATCAATCAGGTAGTAATTGGCGGTAATTCCGAACAGTGTGGCGAACACCAGGGTAATGGAATGACCGATGGTGAAGGCGGTGATGAACTTGATGATCTCGCTAAAGCGCGTCAAAAAGAACATAACACCGAACAGAAACAGCAAATGATCATAGCCGCTAAGCATATGGGTGGCGCCAAGCCGAATGTATTCCAGGTAGCCCGCATTGAGTATCCGGGCTTGGTCTTCCGCCGACATGCCATGCGCCCAGGCCGCAACACTGGCAAGGGACGTAATGATGATAATTAGGACCTGAATCCGTGACTTCACACGGTCTAATTTAATCCCCAGACCTGCAACCGCAAGGCCTGAAGCAGTATAATCGCACCTGACATCCATTCACCCAGTCAGTGCATCGGCCCATGCGTACCTTCACCCTCCAGCAATCAAAGACCGAAGTCTACACTCCCCACGGCGGGCTGGCTCTGGTGGGCCACTGCCTGAATCGGCACACGTCGCTGCCCCAAACCACCCGCACCGTGGTCAAGCGTCACGGTATTCCGAACATCGACCTGATCCGAACCTATCTGGGCTTGATCACGCTCGGCAAGAGTGATTTCGAGGCCGTGGAGTCAGCGCGTACAGATCCCTTTTTTAAATCCGCCATGGGGATCAAACAATCGCCCTCCTCGGCCCGATTACGGCAGCGATTTGATGAAGATGCCAAGGCACTCACGCCCTTATTGGAGGATGCCAGCTGTGAGTTTTTGACGTCCGTCGAAGCGCCGGTTTCTCCCCTGAAAATGGGGCATGTGGCCTTAGACATGGACGTTTTCCCTATGGATAACAGCCAGACGAGCAAGGAAGGCGTCAGTTACACCTACAAGGGGCACGACGGCTATGCGCCCATTGCTGCTTACCTTGGTCAGGAAGGCTGGTGTCTAGGGTGTGAACTGCGCCCCGGCAGCCAACACGCCAATAACGGTTTTCTGGAGACGTTGAAGCGTGTCTTACCCCGGGCCCGGTCACTGACTGGTTCGCCCATCCTGCTGCGTCTGGACAGTGCCCACGATGCCCGCGACAACCGGGATTTTCTGAGTCAGCAAGAACAAGTGGATTTCCTGATCAAGTGGAATCCTCGTAAACAAGACCCTCTGGTCTGGGCCGACAAAGCTCAGGAGCAGCAAGTCTGGACGCTGGGCCGCTACGGCAAAATGGAAGCGGTTCTGTCGGAAGAGCTACCGGACGAACCCGGCATTCGCCGGGTCGTCAAAGTGACGGTCCGTACCAGTGATGCGCAGGGCCAGTTATATCTGGAACCGGACGTCAGACTGGAAGGCTGGGTGACATCGCTGCCAGTGAGTGTTGCCAGCAACCAGCAGGTTATAGACTTGTATTGCGATCATGCCACCAGTGAGCAGTTCCACAGTGAGTTCAAAACCGATCTGGATCTGGAGCGCTTGCCTTCAGGCAAATTCGCCACCAACAACTTGGTGATGACGTTTGCAACGCTGGGCTACAACGTACTGCGCTGGATGGGACTGAGGCTCACCGGCCCCGATGCACCTGTGCGCCACCCGGCCAAGCGCCGCCGCCTGAGAACCGTGATGCAGGAGCTGATGTACATGGCTTGTCGCCTGATCCACAGCAGTAGGCAACGGTTCCTGCGCTTTGGTCGCCACTGTCCGGGTTTTGCCGTTTACCGTGACCTCTATCGAGGTCTTGCGTCTCCCGGGTAGACAACCCGGATCGCTTCGTTGCTTGATCTCACCCCGACCAACTTATTGGGCAGATCGCCCGTGCCTGAGAAACATGATTTGATCAATATTTGATCGAAACAAGGCCGGTTTGCAGGTGTTGCAATCGGTAAACTGACAGTCGTGCTCTCAACATAACTGGACTGGCTTCAAAAATGAGTTAGGCGTGAGCCAACCAAGGCTCAGGGTGCTATATTCGAGCGGAGTCACTGATTCAGGTAGGAGTTTAAGCATAATACCTTCAATTTTTTTGGAGGTGATCGAAGTAATCACATGTGATTATGGAATTGAGTGGCGGGCGCGCCCACAGTTGTGCTGCGCCCGTCAGGGTTTCCTTGCGGAAACAGGCTCCAGGCGTGCCCGGAGCCTGCTGGTTCGCTAAATTTCCGCTTTCTTACGGTGCAACAGTGCATACAGCACCGGGAGCACGAATAGCGTCAACAAAGTCGAGGAAATAATTCCCCCGATCACCACCGTCGCCAGCGGTCGCTGCACTTCCGCGCCAGTACCGGTGTTGAGCGCCATGGGAACAAAGCCGAGGCTTGCGACCAAGGCCGTCATCAGTACCGGTCGCAGGCGGATCAGGGCACCCTCGACGATCGCTTTCATCAGGTCGCCCTGCTCGTGCCACAGGTCGCGAATAAAAGCCACCATCACCAGACCATTGAGAACTGCGACGCCAGAGAGCGCGATAAAGCCCACGCCTGCGGAGATCGACAGCGGCATATCCCGCAACCACAGGGATAAAATCCCGCCAGTGAGCGCAAGCGGTACGCCAGTGAAAATAATCAAGGCGTCTTTCACCGAACCGAACGCCATGACCAGCAGGCCGATGATGATCGCCAGGGTAATCGGTACAACAATGGCGAGACGGGCGCTGGCCGATTGCAGTTGCTCAAAGGTACCGCCGTAATCCAGCCAATAGCCATCCGGCAAATCCACCTCCTGTGCGATGCGCGCTTGTGCTTCTTCGACAAATCCACCCAGGTCGCGGTCCCGTACGTTGGCGGTCACCACCACCCGGCGCTTGCCATTTTCCCGGCTGATCTGGTTGGGCGCCGGGGCCAGTTCCAGGTCGGCGACTTCCGATAACGGCACATAGTCGCCGCCGGGCAAGGGAATGGGCAAAAAAGCCAGACTGTCGATGTCCCGCCTTATCCCTTCCGGCAGTCGCACCACCAACTCAAAGCGGCGGTCACCCTCGTAAATCAATCCGGCGTTTTCACCACCAATCCCGGTCGCCACCAGCGCTTGTACGTCTTCGACATTCAGACCGTAGCGCGACAGCACCATACGCTTGGGATGGACCGACAACATGGGCAGTCCCGTGACCTGTTCGACCCGGGCATCCGCCGCGCCTTCCATGGACTCCACAACGTCGAGGACCTCGTTGGCTGACTCCAGCAATTGATCCAGATCATCGCCAAACACCTTGATCCCGAGATCGGCCCGTACCCCCGAGATCAGCTCGTTAAAGCGCATTTCAATGGGCTGTGTGAACTCGTATTTGTTGCCAGGCAGTTGGGTCACGGCTTCTTCGATCTCCGCCACCAGTTGATCCTTGGTTTTGTCGGGATTGGGCCATTGGTCGCGCGGTTTGATAATCACGAAGTTATCCGCCACGCTCGGAGGAGCGGGATCGGTAGCCACCTCTGGCGTGCCGATTTTGGCCACCACCTTATCCACTTCCGGGAACGTTTTCAGCGTCTCCTCCAGCTGAGTCTGCATCGCGATGGATTGCTCAAGTCCGGTGCCAGGAATACGCAGCGCGTGCAGCGCAATATCCCCTTCGTCGAGCTGCGGAATAAATTCCGAACCTAAGGTAGTTGCCAACCAGATACATACCGCCACCAACGCCGTTGCCGACCCCAAAACCAGCCAGCGAAACTTTATCGCGACAAGCAAAGCTGGTTTGTACATCGATTTGGCACCGCTGATTACCGGACTTTCCTTTTCGCTGATTTTGCCTCGCAGCAACACTGCAACGGCGGCTGGCACCACAGTCAGCGACAGCACCATGGCGGATAACAATGCCATTACTACAGTGGCCGCCATGGGGTGGAACATCTTGCCCTCAACGCCGGTGAGAGAAAAGATCGGCAAGTACACCACGGTAATGATGGCGACACCGAACAGACTGGGGCGAATGACTTCGTTGGTGGCTTCGTACACCAGCTGGAGCCGCTCCCGCAGTGGCAACTGGCCGTTGTGCTGGGACTGGGACAACCGCCGAATGCAGTTCTCGACGATAATCACCGCACCATCCACGATCAGGCCGAAATCCAGCGCCCCAAGGCTCATCAGGTTGGCCGATACGCCCGATTGCACCATGCCAGTGATGGTGGCGAGCATGGACAAAGGAATTACCGCCGCCGTGATCAGAGCGGCGCGTAGATTGCCGAGCAACAGAAACAGCACGACGATCACCAGCAATGCGCCTTCGAGCAGGTTCTTTTCCACCGTGGCGATGGCCTTGTCCACCAAAGTCGTGCGATCGTACACCGCCTCCACCTTTACCCCCTCGGGGAGTGAAGGCTGAATGGCCTTCAATTTTTCAGCCACGGCCTGCGCGACTGAGCGGGAGTTTTCTCCCATCAACATCATGGCCGTGCCCAGCACCGTTTCCTTGCCGTCGCGGGTCGCCGCCCCGGTGCGCAGTTCCTTGCCAATGGCCACCTCGGCCACATCAGTGACTTTTACCGGTGCGCCCTGCCGATTAGCGATAACCACCTGTTCAATCTCAGCGATGGAGGCCAACTGTCCAGGTGAACGGACCAGCAGCTGTTGCCCTTTGCGCTCGATATAGCCTGCACCGCGGTTGGTGTTGTTGGCTTGCAGTGCGTCCGCTAGTTCATCCATGGTGACGCCAAATTGCAGCAACTGTTGTGGGAAGGGCGTGACGTGGTACTGCTTGTTGTAGCCACCGATGGTGTTGATCTCAATCACCCCAGGCACCTGTGCCAGTTGGGGTTTGATAATCCAATCCTGAATTTCCCGCAGTGCCGTGGCGTCCAACGGACTGCCATCCTCTTGAGTGGCGCCGGGCCGCGCTTCGACCGTGTACATCAAGATTTCGCCAAGGCCGGTGGCGATGGGACCCATTTCCGGCTCCAGGCCCGGTGGCAGGGCATTCTTGATGGTGCCGAGGCGTTCATTGATCAGGTTTCGGGCGAAATAAATGTCCGTACCCTCTTCGAATACCACTGTGACCTGGGACAGACCGTAGCGGGATATTGAGCGGGTATAGGACAAATTAGGCAAACCATACAGAGCCGTTTCCACCGGGAAAGTGATCCGCTGCTCAGCCTCCAAGGGGGAATACCCCGGAGCCTCGGTATTGATCTGCACCTGGACGTTGGTGATGTCTGGTACCGCATCGATCGGCAGGCGCTGAAAGCTCCACAGGCCTACACCGACCAACACCAGAATAAGGGATAACGTTAAAAACCGCCGCTCTACCGAGAAGCGTAAGATGGCGTTTATCATCAAAGCCTCCTGGGTTAGTGGTCGTGGGATGCGCCGGATTTTTCGATATCGGCCTTGATCAGATAACTGTTGTCCACTACATAGCGGTCACCCGCTTGCAGCCCACCCAGTACCTCAGTCAAAGTGCCGTCGCTGGAGCCTAGCTCCAGTGGGCGAATTTCATAAGTATCTCCCACCTGGATAAATACCACGCTCCAATCCCGAAAAGGCTGCAGCGCCCGGTTCTCGACCGCCAGTGGCACCTCAAGGGTCTCTACCACTATATCCCCCGCCATCAGCAAGCCTGGGTTCAGCGTGCCGTCCGGGTTGTCCACTTTCACTCGGGCCAGGGTATAGGGCGCATTGTTTGGGGAAGGCAGCAGATGGCTAATGTTAGCCTGCTGATTAAATCCCTCGGCTTGCAGTAGAACTTTCTGGCCGACCGCCACCTTGGTGCGCTGGCCCGGAAATACCTGAAGCTCCGCCCACAAGGTGAACAGATCGGTGATGGCAAATAGAGGCCGGTCACCGGCGATTTCGCCCACACTGATCTGGCGCTCGGTTACCACGCCATCCATGGGTGAGCGCAGATCATAGGTTTTAAGACTTTCATTGGACTCCACTTGCGCCAGCAGATCACCTTTGGCAACACGGTCTCCCAAACGAACATTGACTCTGGTAATGACGCCGGGAAAGCGGGCGCGCACCCGCGCGATTTGCTCCGGCGCGGTGGTCAGTCGCCCATAAGTGGTCAAGGTTCGCTCAATCGAGCCCGGACCGGCCTCGGCTGTTCGGATTCCAGCCTTTTCAGCAATATCGGCTGCAATGCGGGTACGGCCTTCGTGGGATTCCCATTGCCACTGGTATTTTTTACCGTTCAAGGCAAGCGTGACTTCCACATCAAAGGAATGTGGCTCGGTCACCACGCCATCCCCCAGCCAATAGTCTCCTTGGAAGGCAAAATCAAAGGTATCCTCTTGTCCGCCCAAACGAGTGAGTTGAACGTTGAGGTCAACCCCATCGGTCATGGGCTTACCGTCCTTTGTCACCCAGGCACGATATTCTGGAGGAACACCTTGCTCGAAAATCTGCAGTTCGACGGTAGCGTCGTCCCGCTCAAGCAAGAGGCCACCATGAGGGCCTTTGGTTTCGGGCGCGGTCTGTTGTGCTTCGTTAGAAGCATCGTCCCGATCTTGCGCCGCTAGCAGGGGGCTGGCGGCCAGACAGGTGGCCACCAGAATCAGACAGAGTTGTTTTATCAGTTGCATGGTGTGAATCCTGAATTTGTGGGTTAGCGCGTCGGGGCGCCCGGAACAGTCGCGAGTGGCTGCGCCGTAAGTTGTTCGATCAACGCCTGGTTGAGCAGCGCCGTGGTGGCGGCGTCGACCAGTGCCTCCCGTGCTGAGAGCAGCTCCCGCTGTGCGGCGGTCCACTCCACATAGCTGTAGCGGCCGTTTTCATAGGCTTCGCGGGTCTGAGTGAGTGCCTCGGTCAGGTCGGGAAGCATTTGGCTGCGAATCTGCTCAACAGTCTCGATGCTTTGTTGCCGCAAGTGGTAGGCGTCGAACAGGCGCGAATGGAGGCGCAGCAGGGTATCCTCCCGGCGGAATCGGACCTCATCCCGCGCCGCCAGGGCGGCCTGCACCTCGCCGCGATTGCGCCGTCCGGAAAAGAGCGGTACCGAGAGCCCAGCGGTCAAGCCCGTATCATCCGTCACTTCGAAGCGCCGGATGCCGACCTGCCAACGGATGTCGCTCTCGGACTGGCTGCGCGCCAGCTGAATTTCCGCTTCGCGGATACGCTGTTCGCTGGCGTAGATTTGAATGGCCGGGCTGTCGCTGACCCGCTGGTACAGAGCAACGAAGTTGTCGGAGGAACCGAACTGGAACAGGTCGCCTTCCAGCATTTGAAAGTCCGGGCTGGTATCACCCCACAGGGAAGCCAGAGCCATTTTCCGGCTCTCGTAGGCGGCTCGCAGATGGGACTGCTCAATACGACTCTGGGTGAGCGCGGCCCTGGCGCGCAGGACTTCGGCCTGGGGCGCCGCGCCGCGGTCGGCGCGACGGGTGACGATCTCGTGGGTGGCCTCGGCCAGCGCCACGGCTTCAGCGGCGAGTTGGAGTTTTTCCTGCAGGGCCAGGGTGGCGACAAAGCGCTGGGTCACCTGTCCGAGCACATCCAGGGTCTCGGCCCGGCGCTCGGCCTCGACGCGCCCGTATCGTGAGTCAACCACGCTGACGCGGGCCTGACGCTTGCCGCCAAGTTCGAGAACCGATGACAGGGATAGGGTGTACTCTGCCCCGTCAACTCCTCGCAGATTGTCGCTGCCGAGGAAGTTTTCCACTCCCAGGCCGGCCTCCAGGGCAGGATTTTGATCTGCCGTGATGCGTCGGCCATCAAGACCCTGAAGGCGAAAATCGAAGACCTGGAGGCCGGGGTTTTGTGCCATGGCCCGCGAGAGAGCTTTGGACAGAGTGAGCGGTTTCTCCCCGGCGAGTGCCAGGGTAGAACCAAATGCCAGCGTTAGAAGGCAAAAGGCATGGATAATAGAGTGGCACGGCATTGCGCGCCGCCCAGTGCTCATGGGCTTGCAAAAAAGCATGTAACTTCTCCTACGAAGGTCTAAATAACAGATGTTTCCCTAGTGGGATGGTCGTAGGATTAGGCGATTGGAGGGCGGAACAGAGAGGGTGGTATGACTGAAGTATGGCTGGCCTGATAGTCGGACAGGCGCTGACCGGCGGACAAAACGGCAATACCCGTTGCCGCGCTCAACAGCACCATGTGAAAATGGGCATGGTTTAGATGGCCATGATCAGATGAGTGATCCCGCGAAGGGTCCGATGAGGTGGAAGACTCCTCCATTTCCAGCGTGACCGAGTCAATGACAACGTCTTCATGGGAATGCTCGTGATTATGAGCGTGATGAGGCGTCGCGGGATGAGGTTGGTTTGTATCGCCAATAGCCGCCAGTGACTGCAGAGCAATCACCAGTGCTAAAACGATTGTTACCCAACGATTCTTCATCAAAGCGGACAGACTCTCCAGACTAAGGCCGGGACACTACCACAAGGAAACCCTTAGGTCAAAACCCGCATTCTGTTCGGTTTCCCCAATCTCGAGAGGTGGTGGACCTTGGGACGCAATGGTGCAAAACACCTCTCGGTTGGCGAGACCATCGATAGCTCCATGCCGGAAGTCGGGCGTGTGGGTCTTTCGTAGACTCGAGTCGCCCGGCCGGAGCAGACCGCATGAACCCGATTGCTCTCCTTTTGCTTACCCTTGCGATGTCCACCGATGCCTTTGCCGCCGCGATCAGCAAAGGGGCGGGCGGAGCCCTGCGAATGGGTCTTATCTTTGGGTCAATTGAAGCAGCAACACCTTTAGTCGGCTGGTTGCTTGGTAAATCGGCATCGACTTACGTTGAGGCGTGGGATCACTGGATAGCGTTTGCGCTATTGGTTGCTCTAGGGCTGCACATGCTTTATGAAGGCCTGAAACCCAGCGCTGAAGAAGTGTCGAAGCCCTCCAGACAGTCATTTCTCAAGGTTTCTTTGACAGCCATCGGCACGAGCATGGATGCCATGGCTGTAGGTATTGGCCTGGCATTTATCAACGTCAACATCTGAACTGCGGCGGCCCTGATTGGTCTGGCGACGACCGTTATGGTTACGCTTGGAGTGATGTTGGGACGGGCAATTGGATCGTTAATTGGCCAAAAGACCGAGATCTTAGACGGGCTGACACTAATCGGAGCCGGTGTTTGGATCCTGTCGAGCCATCTGTAAGGTCAAAAAATGCTACCGCACATGAAGAGCTTCGCCGCGCGTACGCATATTTTTAAGTTCAGCCTCTAGCGTATGCAAGGCTTCCTCGTTCAGCCAATTCGCCGCTTCGACGGACGCCGCCAGCGAAGAAGCGGTATCGCCGCCGAAGCGGCTGAGCACCTCGTTGACCAGACCGGCTACCAGCTGCTCACGGGCCACCTGCGGGGCATACCGGAATGCATGGCTAGCCTTGAAGCGCTTTAGCAGCTTTTTCCGATACAGCCGTTCCAACGTGGACTGCACAGTATTCACTGAAATGCCGCGCGCCACACCAATGGCAGCATGTACCTCTTTGGAGGACGCCTCCGGGACTCGCCACAGATGTACCAGCACCGCTACTTCGAGAGTGCCTAATGGTGGAATGGCAAGTTTATCAGGGGTGTCTTGAGTCACAGGTTTTCCGGCGACGGGTCGTGAGAAGATGAGCTAGAGTATAGAAGCACAAAAACCGATGATCAATCGGTTTTGTAGAGCGAGTGCGCCCTGTCTGAGGGTTTAGATCGAGGTCAGCGCCATTTCCTTTACTTCTTGACCTGAAGCAAAGAGGTCGGTAGTCTTTACTCTATTGATTAATGTAAAGGGTTCTAGTCATGCCAAAAGTCAGCTCAAAACGACAAATCACCTTGCCTGTGGATCAGTGTCGGCTGGCGGGCATTGAGCCTGGTGATGAATACGACAGCTACGTGGACAACGATGGCCACATTACCATCATCAAAAAGGTCTCAGGAGCCGCGCGCGGGATTCTCAAGGGCATCCGTGTGGATCGCCAGGTGAGTGAGGACGATTCCCGCCAAAACGGTATCGGTGCGTGATTGCCATTGATACCAATGTGCTGCTTCGTTACCTACTGCTGGACGATAAGGCTCAGTCGCATAAGGCCGTATCACTGATCACGGGCTCTGTACCCGCTCTGGTGACGGATGTCGTGTTGGTGGAGACAATGTGGGTTCTAACGGGTAAGCGCTACAAGCTTGACCGCGAGGCCATTGCTGGCGTGATCAGTGCGCTGTTTGCAGAGCCGAACATTGTCTTTGAGGATAGGCAGACTGTGTGGCGTGCTCTGAATGACTATAAGAAGGCGCGGCCGGTGAAGGTCGGTGGCAAGAAAAAGAGCGCTGACTTTCCCGACGCACTCGTTGTGAATAAAGCCATGCGCCAAGCACGCGAGTGGGGCCAAGCGTTTGAAGGCGTCTATACGTTCGACGTCGCGGCTCTGGAAATACTGGGGACGCTAAGTCCATAATTCGCCAAAATTAAAAGGTCGGCATGAGCAGCATTGACCACTACATACGCGCGGGCACCCGCGCCAATACTCGCAAAGCCTACCAAGGAGCAGTCCGCCACTTTGAGGACGAATGGGGCGGGTTTCTGCCGGCCACGGCCGACAGTGTTGCACGTTACCTGGTTGACCACGCGCGCGCTCATTCACTAAACACCCTGCGCCAACGACTGGCGGGTCTGGCGGCCTGGCACCTTGAGCAAGGTTTTCCCGATCCTACCAAAGCACCGCATGTTAAAAAGGTGCTCAAGGGCATTGCCGAACTGCACCCTGCCCCAGAAAAGCGGGCCAGACCCCTCCAGTTGGTGCAGCTGACGGCCATCGTATCGCACCTGGACCAGCAGATTGCTCGACAAGATACACACCGGTTGCCATTGCAACCGCTTCGCAACAAAGCACTTATGCTGATCGGTTTTTGGCGGGCCTTTCGCAGCGACGAGTTGGGGCGGCTCCATGCGGAGCATATTCAGGTGGAGCCTGGCTCGGGCATGGAGATTTACCTGCCCCGCACCAAAAGCGACCGCTCCGGGCAAGGGCGTTACTTCAAAGCGCCGGCCCTCAGGCAACTGTGTCCTGTAGAAGCCTATTTGGAATGGACTAACGCGGCACAGATCAAGCAAGGGCCGGTATTTCGGGCCATTAACCGTTGGGGCCAACTTGCGAATGAAGCTCTGCATCCGAACAGTATCATCACCATCGTCAGATCCTGTTGCCAAGCGGCAGGCATAGAGGGCTCAGACGCTTTCAGCAGCCACTCTTTGCGCCGAGGGTTTGCGAGCTGGGCCAATGGCCAGCGCTGGGACACAAAGTCTTTGATGGAGTATGTGGGATGGCGAGACGTTCATTCCGCAATGCGCTACATCGATGCACCTGACCCGTTCGCCCAGCATCGGATAGAGCAGAGCCTGGAAGGCCATCAGGCCGCTCCTTCTTTGGCGCAATCGACACTGCTGGAGGTGACCCTTCGGTTGGAGCGCTATAACAGCCAAGTGCGCAGCATAAAGAAAGTCCGTGAGCTTATCGAGCGCGTGTGCTTTGCCAACTGGGCCATGGCCAGGCTCAATGAGCAAGGAACGCAGTATCACATCACAATCACACATGACAGCCCGGAGCACCTTGATGAGGTTCTGGATGAGCTGCTCGCGCAAATGCACGCCTTAGCCAATGACCACCAGTGCATGCTCGAGGCGACAATCATGAATCCTGCCACTGGGACGACGTGGGACTAACTGGAGCGAGCGTGAGCCATGAGCAGCCTGCACGAAACAGCCTACCCGCGGCTGAAATCCGAAATCACCGAAAAAGAGCTGCAAGAATCCTATACGCCGTCCGACACTGAGCAGCTCTGGGGTCGACTGGCCAAAACACCGGTGGCCCGATTGGGTCTGTTGCTTCATCTTAAGCTCTTTCAGCGCCTGGGCTATTTTCAGTCCCTCGCGGCGGTGCCACGGGAAATCATTGAGCATGTCGGTCTCCAGTGTCAGTTTAGAAAGCTTCCGACCCAAACGCAGCTCCTACAGTACGACCGATCCGGGGCCAAGCACCGACACCTGAGGCAGATCCGGACCTACCTGGATGTTAAGCCCTTGGCGGGCACCGACAATAAGTGGCTTTACGAGATTGCTCTGGATGCGGCGGAAACCAAGGAAATGCTTGCGGACATCGTGAACGTCATGCTCGAAGAGTTGGTGCGCCATCGTTTTGAGTTGCCGGGTTTCACCGTTCTGAAACGTACGGCACGGCGTGCACGGAACCACGTGAACGAGCGCTGCTTTAGCGCCATCACCTCCCAGCTTACTGACGAGGCGAAGCAGAAGATTAATGAGCTGCTCTCACCGAACGGCCAGACCTACAGTGCCTGGCATATTCTCAAACGCGAACCGAAGCGCCCCGGCAACAAGGAGGTGCGTAGCTATCTTCAGCATGTGCACTGGCTGCAGACGCTTGGCGAAGAGATGCCTGCGATCAAGTTACCTATCGTCAAACACCGGCAGCTGGCGTTGGAGGCGCGTGCGCTGAACGCGACCGAGATGGCCGACCTGAAATTCAATAAACGTTATGCATTGGCGGTCATCCTGACGCGCAATCAACACAGCAAGGCGCTTGATGATGTGGCCGAACTGCTCATCCGTATGGTTCGCGCCATGGAAAGTCACGCCCAGGCGGCGTTACAGCAATACCTCCTGGACCACCAAAAACACGTTGATCGGTTGATAGAGACCTTTAAGGATGTGCTGACAGCCTACGAACAAGACACCTCTCAGCAACAGCGCTTGTCCTCGATTGAGGACATCATTGGCGAAAACAGCGGTACGCTGATCGACCGCTGCAACGAGCACATGGCTTATTCCGGCAACAATTACTTTCCCTTTATGCTCGCACCCTATCGCCAGAAGCGGGCACTCTTGTTCAATTGCCTTACCATTTTGGAACTCAAATCCACTTCCAACGATACCAGCTCAAACGCGTTGCTTACGCTCTTTCGCTCTCTGCAGCCGAGCCGTGCAGAGTACATTAAAATCGCGGCTGCCAGCGACACCATGGGCGAAACCTTTGACCCCGGCTGGATGCCGGAGAAGTGGCGAAAGTTGGTGCTCATTAAGTCCGAACAGTCGGGTGACTATGATCTATTGCACCGCAAGTACCTGGAGTTGTGGATACTGATCCATATCAAACAGGAGCTGTCATCGGGCGATCTTCACATACCACACAGTGCCCAATTTGATGATTATCGGGAGCAACTGATTGATGATGAGACACTCGATGCGGAGCTTGAGGAGTACGCCCAGCAGGTGGAGTTACCGCTGAGCGAGCCCAAGGCATTTTGCGTCCATCTGAAAGACCTGCTTACAGAGGCCTCCCGGAGGGTAGATGAACGGTTCCCGAAAAACCTGCACGCGGACATCCAAAATGGGCGACTGGTGTTACGCCGACACAAGGCTGAACTACCCACCAGTGAATTGAAAAAGCTCGACGAGCTCATCACCCAAACTCTTCCGCAGACCAGCATCATCGATGTATTAACCGATACCGAAAAGTGGCTCAATTTACACGGCAACTTCACGCCCTTGTCGGGCAACGAGTCTCGCCTGAACGAAGCCCAGAAGCGATTCATCACAACCCTGTTCTGCTATGGATGCAACCTGGGGCCCACACAGACAGCGCGTTCCATCAAAGGCATCAGCTCGCGGCAAGTAGCCTGGCTCAACCTCAAACACGCAACCGAGGAACGACTGGATAAAGCCATCGTTCAGGTGGTGAACGCCTACAACAAGTTCGACTTGCCAAAATACTGGGGTACCGGCCGCCACGTCTCGGCAGACGGTACCAAGTGGGATCTTTATGAGCAGAATCTGCTCTCCGAATACCACATCCGCTATGGGGGCTACGGCGGCATTGGTTACTATCACGTATCCGACACCTACATTGCGCTGTTTAGCCATTTTATTCCCTGCGGGGTGTACGAAGCCGTTTACATCCTCGACGGGCTGATGAGTAATAAGTCCGACATCCAGCCCGATACACTGCACGGTGATACTCAGGCGCAGAGCTACCCTGTGTTCGGGTTGGCCTATCTGCTGGGCATTAATCTGATGCCGCGCATCCGCAACATCCAAGACCTGACGCTGTGCCGACCCGATAAGCGATACCGTTACCAAAATATCGATTCACTGTTTACAGGGCACGTGAATTTCAAGTTGATCGAAACCCATTTGCGCGACATGCTCCGAGTCGCCGTCTCTATCAAGAAAGGGCAGATTACCGCTTCCACAATCCTTCGCCGTCTCGGAACTTACAGCCGTAAAAACAAGCTGTATTTCGCTTTCCGAGAGCTCGGGAAAGTGGTTCGAACGCTGTTCTTACTGCGGTACATTGATGAAATTGAACTGCGCGAGACCATCCATTCAGCTACTAACAAGAGTGAAGAATTTAACAACTTTACCAAGTGGTTGTTTTTCGGTGGGCAGGGGATCATTGCGGAGAATATCCGGCACGAGCAGCGCAAGGTCGTCAAATACAATCAGCTGGTAGCCAACATGGTCATACTGCACAACGTCGAACAGATGACGCAGGCATTAAAAACATTTGCCGACGACGGGCAAGGCCTCACCAAGGAGGTTTTGGGCGGGCTATCGCCGTACCGCACGGCCCATATCAACCGCTTTGGCGACTACACCCTGGATTTGAGACGCAAGGTCCAACCCCTGAATTTTAACGCCAAGATCATAAGTTAGCCCGATAATGGTGGTGCTTAATGCCAGATAACGAACACCCCCGGATATTCCCTTTAAATTCAGACACTTAGGGTTGATTTGGCGGATTTTTCCAGGATACCGTCGGACCCTCAAAGCAGCGCTGGATGGCGTGGCCGAGCGCTTTGGCAAGCTGAACGTTATGGTGAGCAATGCCGGTATCTCCGGTGCCAACAAGCCGACCCACGAAGTGACCGAGGCAGAATGGGACAAGGTTCAGGATATCAACGTAAAGGGTGTGTTTTTCTGCACCAAGCACTCGGTTCCGCACATGCTGAAAGCCGGAGGCGGCAGCATCGTCAACCTGTCCTCCATTTATGGCCTGGTAGGGGCGCCGGACGCACCGCCATACCATGCCTCCAAGGGTGCGGTGCGGCTGATGTCCAAGACTGACGCCATGATCTACGCCAAAGACCGAATCCGGGTGAACTCTGTACACCCCGGCTTTATCTGGACACCGATGGTAGAGGGCCACATGAAAACCACCGGAGTGGATCCGGAAGAGGCCAGGGACGCCACCGCCGCCCTGCACCCGCTGGGCCATATGGGCGAGCCGGATGATATCGCCTGGGGTGTGGTTTACCTGGCGTCAGATGAATCCAAGTTTGTAACCGGCAGCGAGCTGGTGATCGACGGTGGCTACACCGCACACTGACGGCTTGAGGCCAGCCCATGACACTTGCTGCCTATTCCATGCGGGCCCTGCCAGACCAGTTGTCGGGGCTTATCTCCCTGGCACTGGACCTGCGCTGGACCTGGCATCACGGCGGTGATCAGTTATGGCGGGCCCTGGACGAAGAAGCCTGGGAAGCCACCCATAATGCCTGGCTGGTGCTCAACGGGGTTGCAGTGGAGCACCTGCAGGCGTTATCCCAGGATCCGGATTTCCTGACTCTCTATCAGGAGCAGGTCAGCCGGCACGAAGAGTTTACCCGGGCTGCGACCTGGTATTCGGATTCCTGCAATAACAAACTCGATGGCGGAATCGCCTGGTTCTGCATGGAATATGGTGTTTCCGAATCCCTGCCTCTCTACAGTGGCGGGCTCGGAGTACTCGCTGGCGATTTCCTCAAAGCTTCCAGTGACCTCGGTGTTCCGGTGATGGCTGTGGGCCTGCTGTATCAGCAAGGATACTTCCGCCAAGCCCTGAACACGGCAGGTGAACAGATCGAATTCCATCCCTACAACGATCCCACCATGTTGCCGGTATCGCCCTTACGGGACAGCAACGGCGAATGGGCGAGGGTAACCGTACCTTTTCCGGGCCGGGAGGTTCGGCTTCGGGGCTGGAAAGGCCAGGTGGGGCGTTGCGAGCTCCTGCTGCTGGACAGTAACGACCCCCGCAACGAACCCGGCGACCGGGGTATCACCAGTGAACTTTACAGTGGCGACCCGGAAAAGCGTCTGCAACAGGAAATGGTTCTGGGCATCGGAGGCTGGCGTTTGCTGGAGCTTCTGGATCGGAAACCGGCACTTTGCCACATTAACGAAGGCCACAGCGCCCTGGCCCTGGTAGAGCGGGCCCACCAGTGGCAACGCAGCCAGCAAACTGATTTCGAAGTCGCCCGCGTTGCCACCCGGGCCACTAACCTGTTCACCACCCACACATCCGTGGCCGCCGGATTCGACCGTTTTCCCCGCGCACTGGCGGCCCTGTACCTGGAACCCTGGCTGTCCGGGCAGGGCAACCGCCTGGATAACCTGCTGGGCATCGCCAATGGCGGCACATCAGACCTAAATATGGCGGGGCTGGCCTTGGGTATGAGCGGCCGCTTCAACGGTGTCAGCCGGATACACCAAAAGGTGACCCAGACCATCTTCCAGCCCTGGTTTGGTCGCTGGCCCACGCCGGATATCCCTGCAGACTACGTGACCAACGGAATCCATACCCCGAGCTGGGATTCTCCGGAATCCGACCAGCTCTGGACTCGCGCCCGTGGCAAGGACCGCTGGCGCCAGCCAATGCTCGAACCGGAACCCATGTGCGACGTTGATGACCTATCTATCTGGGAAATGCGCCGCAGTCAGCGCCGCCGGTTGGTGGGCTATCTGCGCAAACGCCTGCACGCACAACATTGCGAACATAACTACGGAAACAACCCGGACGCCGCCTGCGGCCTGTTGCTGGATGCAGAAAACCTGACACTGGGTTTCGCACGGCGGTTCACGGCCTACAAACGCCCGGACCTGTTGCTGAAAGACCCGGAAAGGCTCGTCCGGTTACTGACCACCCGTGACCGGCCGTTGCAGATCGTGCTGGCTGGCAAGGCACACCCGAAGGACAAGGTTGGCAAGGAACTGATCCGGCGCTGGAAAGCCTTTTCGCAGCGCCCGGAAGTGGAAGGCAAAGTAGTGTTCATTGAAGACTACGACCTTGCCGTGGCCGGCCAGCTGATTCAGGGCGTTGACGTGTGGTTAAACACCCCGAGCCACCCCTGGGAAGCCTGTGGCACCAGTGGCATGAAAGTTCTGGTGAACGGCGGGCTCAACCTTTCCCAGTTTGATGGCTGGTGGGCGGAAGCCTGGAACAATCAGGTTGGCTGGGCGATACGGCCCGGGGCCAGTTTTGAAGAACTGGCACTGGATGGCAGCCATGACGACTCAGATGCCCGGGAACTTTATGAACTGCTGGAACAGCAGGTGATTCCAGAATTCTACCACCTGGATGACAAGGGCTTGCCCGGTACCTGGCTGCAACGCATCCGTGCCAGTATGGACCAGCTGACCGCCCGCTATTCGGCAAACCGCATGGTGCGGGAGTATGTTTCCGACTTTTACCTGCCGATGGTGACCCAGGGTAACGAACGCACCCCGGAAATCGCGGCCGAGCTGGTTGCCAACCGAAAGAACGTCTGCCGGCACTGGCCAAAACTTCGGTTTGGTGAACTGACCGAACAGACGGGCGACAACAGCCAGACCTTTTCACTCTGTGTTTACCTGGACGGCCTGGGCCATGAACAACTGGCGGTGGAACTGGTGGCGGAAGCGTCGGAGTTCGGGCCAAGACTGGTGCAACCCATGGCTATGGAGCATGCACTGGAGGGGTCAGAAGACAGCTATCTCTACCGGGCAACCGTGCCCCCGCGCCCGGCAGGCCACTTCACCCCGAGAATCCGGGTAAAGGATGCCCGCCTGAACCTGCCGCTGGAAGACAGCCACATCCTTTGGTACCGATAGAATCAGCCGCGCCAGAATCCCGGTGACAACACAATCACCACGCTGAGAATCTCCAGGCGGCCCATCAGCATACCCACCGAAAGAATCCACTTGGCGGCATCCGGCAGCGGGCCGAAGTTACCGGCAGGGCCGATAATGTCGCCCAGTCCAGGCCCAACGTTGGTGAGCGATGTCAGCGCGCCCGACAGCGAAGTGACAAAATCCAGCTGCAGGGAAGCCAGCAGCACTGTAATGATCAGCAGGCACAGCAGGAAAATAAAGGTATAGGCAATCATCGAGGAGATAATCTCGTCGCTGACCGCCCGGCCGTTGTAATTCCGGGTAAACACCGCGCGGGGGTGCAACAGGCGCATCAGCTGCTCCCGCAGGATGATCAGAGACAGCTGGAAGCGGAAAATCTTCATACCGCCGGCCGTAGAGCCGGAACAACCGCCGACAAACATCAGGAAGAAGAAGGCGACGAACGCCAGCGGGCCCCAGGCTGAATAGTCTTCGGAGGCGTAACCGGAGGTACTCACCACCGAGGTAACGTTGAACAGCGTGGAAACATAGTTATGGAAGGGGTCGAATGCTACCGGCGATACCCACCAGCGGTGCAGCGTGAGCAACAGCGGCACCACCAGCAGAATCGCCAGGAACAGGCGTACCTGTTGATCCTTGAACAGCACAAAGTGCTGGCCGTGCATTTCCCGCACAAACAGGAAGAACGGCAAGCTGCCGAGCATCATAAAGAAAGTCGCTTCCATAAGGATCAAGTCGTTGAACTTGCCCATGGACATATCGGAGGTAGAAAAGCCGCCGGTAGCGATACTGGTCAAACCGTGGTTGAACGCATCAAACAAGCCCATACCGGATAACCAATAGGTCGTTACTGCGATGACCGTGAATACCAAATAAACGAACAGAAGGCCACGGCTGAGGGTTTTCATCCGGGGCAGGGCCTTGTCAGTCCACTCCGAGGATTCGGTCGCAAACAGGCGCATTCCGCCCACCCGCAGGAACGGCAGAACGGCAACGAACATACCGATAATCCCGATGCCACCGAGCCATTGCAGAATGGAACGCCAGAGCAGCAGGTCCCGGTCAAAGTTATCCAGCCCGCTGAACACGGTAGCGCCCGTGGTGGTAATGCCGGAGGTGCCTTCAAACACCGCATCGGCAGCAGAAATACCGTTATCGCTCAGATAAAAAGGCAGGGACGAGAGCAGGGCGATAATAAACCAGCTGGATACGGTCAGAACAAACATGTATCGGGGCTTGAGCTCCCGATTATTGTTGCGGGTAAGCAGGATACCCAGAATACCCAGCACACAGACAATCGCAGCAGACTCTGCAAACGCCATAGCATTAGGCGCGCCAGAGGGAGTTCCAGCCAGGAGAAACACCGGTAACGTCATGAAAGCACTCAAAAGTACAAACATCACGCTGACAATAAAAATAACAGGATTTAGATTTCTCAAGGTGCGCCCGTACCAGCTGACAGTGAGAGGCCGTCAGGATACCCGCGGTGCCCTGTATCCGCAAGGTAACAGCCCGCGTGGCGCAGGATTACCGGCAAATTAAAACACTGTAAATTCCGGGTAAATGCGGAACCTTACTATGGCCAGTGCCGTTGAGTTGGTGCAAATTGATAACAGGAGTGCAACACAGCTCCGTTTTCCACCAAGGAGAAACGCTATGACTATCAAAAAGAATGTTCTGATTGCGTCTGTGGCTACTGCCGGCATCGCCATGGCTGGCGCCGCGTCGGCCCAGGATATGTACAAATCTGGCGTTGGCGGTTTGTATGCGGGTGGAAATTACACCTTTATGAACGCAGATTTTGACGGTGTTGGTGATGCCGATGTTGGCACGCTGTCTGGCAAAGTGGGTGTGATGGCCACCGAATACTTTGGCCTGGAAGCGCGCGCGGGCTTTGGTGTTGATGACGATACCGTTCGTGGTGTCGATGTGGAGCTGGATAACTTCTTTGGCGGCTACGCCACCTTTAACATGGTGAACGAGAGCCCGATTACGCCATATGGTGTACTGGGTTTCACCGCATCGAGGCCCAGGCCGGCAATGTTGAGGATGACGATTCCGACTTCTCTTACGGCGCTGGCGTCAACTTCGCCTTCGCCCCGAACCTGTCCGCGAACCTGGAGTACATGCGTTACTACGATGATAACGATGTAACCGTGGACGGCCTGGGCATCGGCATGCAGGTCAATTTCTAACCCCGCGCCCAACGGCTCAAAGCCCGCCGGAAGCCTCTTCCCGCGGGCTTTTTCATGCTCAGCCGTTTATAAAGGATCCGAGTAACAACACCCCGCCATAGCCCAGCGTATAGGCGGCCAGCAAATGCAGGGCATAGCGCATGTAGGTGCCAAAGGTGAGTCCCTGAATCTTGCTCATGGCGACAATGCCTGCGGCAGAGCCTATCACCAGCAAAGAACCACCCACGCCCACGGCGTAGGTAAGCCCCATCCATTCTGCAGGGCTCATATCAATCCCGGATTTCAGCAACGCAGCGGTCAACGGAACGTTGTCGATAATCGCCGAGAAAATGCCCATCAGATAATTGGCGTAGACCGGCGGCAGTACGTCATAGATGGCAACCAGCGAATCCAGCGCGTGGATTTCCTTGAGCATACCCACCAGCAACAGAATACCGAGGAAAAACAGCAGGGTTTCGAACTCGATCACGCGGATGTATTCCAGGATCGGGTCCAGGTCTTCGTTGCTGCTCATGAACCGGGACACCAAGAACATGATAGAAAGACCGAACAAAAAGGTAAGAACCGGCGGGATGCCAAACAGGGCATTTCCACTGATGGTTCCGATAATGGTCGCCAGGAACAGAATCGCGATAATCACATCAACCTTTCGCACTTCATTGGAGCTGGCTTGCAGCGTCACCGTTCCGGACAGCCCGCCGGAGAGGAACACCGCCAGGATAAACACCGTGATCGAAGCCGGAATGGCCAGCGTCAGCAATGTCAGAATCTCTACCTTGTCGGCCAGGAAGATCATCAGCGTGGTTACATCGCCGGTAATCAGCGAGACACCACCGGAGTTCACCGCAAACACTACCAGAACAATAAATTGCAGGCGTTTCTTGAGTTCAAGGTTCAGGGACAGGATCAGTGAGCAGGAAACGAGGGTAGCGGTGATATTGTCCGCCAGCGACGAAAACACAAAACAGAACAGCCCGGTGAGAAACAGCAACCGGCGTTCCGTCACTTTGCGTGGCATGATCAGATAGATCATGTTCTCGATCATGCCTTTCTTGTTCAGGTAAGCCACGAAGGTCATGGCCGCCACCAGGAACAACCAGAGCCCGGCAATCTCGGCAATACTTTCAGACAGCCCGGCAGAGACCGCGGCAGTTTCATCCGGGCTGGAACTGAAAAGAAACAGCACCACCCAACTCAGGGTGCCAAAAAACAGGGTCGTCTTTGCCTTATTAACGTGGATGACTTCTTCGAAAATCACGCCAAGAAGCGCAAGTACCGCAACCGCAATCAGAACAGCATCAAGAACAGGCATATTAGGATCCTGAACCGCAGAAAAGGAATAGCTGCCCCTGAATGAGCCGCCGGGAAAGTCGTTGGCGATTCTAAACCTGTATGGCGCTTATCACAAAGTGTAAGTGGGCAGATCCCTATACTACATTTAACATAATATACATTATACGCAGTAC
The DNA here is from genome assembly GCF_056859535.1 of Marinobacter sp. L-46. Taxonomy (NCBI): domain Bacteria; kingdom Pseudomonadati; phylum Pseudomonadota; class Gammaproteobacteria; order Pseudomonadales; family Marinobacteraceae; genus Marinobacter; species Marinobacter sp. L-46. The sequence continues at coordinate 62,292 of NZ_JBSXOP010000070.1, read as the reverse complement.
GGTATGGGGGGTATCTGCTCAAACAGGTAAGCCCTTCATGTCGTCAGAATGGCAAACACAGGCCCCGCCGTATTTCACAGAAATGCCTCTAAAGCCTCAATCAAGCCCTGGTGGGGATTCTGCACACGCAGCCGGCCACTTTCCAACTCTGTGGTAACGGTAAAGCGCAGGACAACCTGGCCGGCCATCACAATCTGCACGGGCTGGCCGAGGTTTGCCCTGGTCATTTCGTGGAGCTCAGTTCGGCCCTGGTCGTCGAGAACAATCCATAGAAGCCCGTCTTCCGAGATTGACGCTTTCTCTACCCGTTCGACGGGCACAGAAAACTCGACGACCGCAGGTTGTTCATCCCATAGCGTCTCTGCACCTGAAGGAAACGCAAACAGGCACACCGAGAACACAGCGGCGGTTACCAATCCCGATAAGCCGTTTTTTGTATCCATAACTTGCTGAAACTCCATTTTCGTCGCATCAACTGAAGCAGAGAGAGATTGCTGATGCGCCGAAACGCTTGAGAGTTACTGCATGAAGAGTTGGCGATAACTCACTGAATTGTATAAACTCTCAATATGTCCAATATTTAGGAGTATTGGACATTTCAGGCTTCCCGACCGTACAACACACTTCGCAAACAAGGCTGCCCAGATGAACGCCAGGCCCGGATTTCCCGGTTTTCCGCTGTTTGACACCGCTGATCTCATCCACGAACAGGCCGAGCTTGCGCTGTATCCGGATCTGCGTGCAGCGCTGGATGCGGTGCCCATCAACCCGGACAAAGCCCGTCAGGACTTCTACACCGCCCGCCGCTTCCTCGAAAAGTACAGCGATGTTTCCGGCACATACAACCGTTTTCGAAGCGAAATCCAGCGTTTTCTCAACTACACCTGGCTGATTGCCCGCCGTCACCTTGCCCAGGCAGACAGCGACCTGATCACAGGCTACTTTGCCTTTTTGAAAACCCCTCCGGCTCCCTGGATATCCCGTGGGATCTATCCGGCATTTGTCTCACAGGCGGACCTGCGTCGTTCCAATCCGGACTGGCGACCCATGGCGCTTCGATCCAAAGCCGTACAGGCGCCCTACTCTGTTACCCAGGCCAGCCTGAACGCCAGCCGCACGGCACTGCAGACCTTCTTCAAATACCTGGTGGCCCATGATTATCTGCCCAAAAATCCACTGATTGATGTCCGCAAGCGGGACCGGAACGCCAAACCCAACCTGAATCAGGACCGGGACGCCGAAGTGCGGCGGCTGACAGACTGGCAATGGTCGTTCCTGCTGGAAACCCTCACCGAACTGGCGGACAGCAACCCGAAATTCGAGCGTAACCTGTTTGTGATCGTCACCATGAAAAGCCTGTTTCTGCGGGTCAGCGAACTGGCACCGCGACCAGTGGACCGGAACCAGGTGCGTACCCCCTGCTTTGGTGATTTCCGCCGAACCATTGTCGATGGCGAACCCTACTGGGTGTACTCGGTGTTCGGTAAAGGAGACAAAACCCGGCAAGTTACCCTGCCAGACGCCTACCTGGATTACCTGAAGCGCTGGCGAGGTCATCTGGGCCTGCCTTCTCCGTTGCCGGTGCCCGGAGAATCCACGCCCATTCTGCCCTCAGCCAAGGGCGATGCCATCGGCAAGCGCCAGGTGCAACGGATCTACGAACAAGCCATGGTCGCCACCGCGGACCGTATGGAGCGTGAAGGGTTCATGGACGAAGCCAGGCAAATGCTGGCGATTCGCTCCGAAACCCATTACCTGCGCCACACCGGTGCCAGCCAGGCCATCGAGGCCGGCGCGGATATCCGCCACATCAGTGAAGAGCTCGGCCACGCCAATGCCACCTTCACGGAATCCGTCTACGTAAACTCGGAACAGGCCCGCAGGCGAACAGAAGGCCGTCGCCGGCGGGTGTAACTGCTGGTTCTGTTAAACGATGCCTAGCGAATGGTTTACCCCGTCACGAATTTCGCGGTAGCGCTCAGCATCGTTGGCAAGGATTTCCAGGTTATCTTCCGGAAAGATTGCTTTTAGCTTGCTCCTGGCTTCCTCTGTGTTTAACCGCGCGGGCATCAGCTGTTCCAGTGCGCGCAACATCACTTCCGGCGAAACCGAGGCTCCGGGCGATGCGCCCAGCAAGGTGCCATAGGTCTTGTCGCTGGACACGATAATCTCCGTGCCCATCTGCAGGTCGCCATCTTTAATGATCTGTACCCGCTGCCCGGCTTCCACGGCTTGCCAGTTGAACTTGTCACCGAGCCCGGGGGCGAATTTCTCCAGCGAATCCAGCATGCTCTGCTCGCCTTTGAAGGTCTCGGAGACCAGGTATTTCACCAGCGGGAAGTTCTCCATGGCCACGCTCAACAGGCCCGGAATGTCATGCAGGCGCATGGAGCGGAGGTAATCAACAAAGCCCCGTCCTTTCTCAAGAACCGGCTTAAACGAGGCAAACGGCCCGAATAACAGGTAATGCTGGCCATTGGCCACCCGCAGATCCAGGTGCGGAACAGACATCGGGGGGGCGCCCACTTCTGCCCGGCCATAGGTTTTGGCGCGGTATTGGTCAGCCTGCTCCGGCGTAACCGGCGCCTGCAGGAAACGGCCACCCACCGGGAAGCCGGCGAAACGCCTGGCAAACGGCAAATGGCTCCGTTTCAGGAGCGGGAAGGCGCCACCGCCGGCGCCAACAAACAGTACGTCAGCTTTATATTGGGTGGACGTGCCGTTGCGCTCGGTTTCCAGCACCCAGCTGCCGGCGGGGCTGCGGTGTGCCCGCTTTACGTGTACACCGTACTCAATGGCCACGCCCAAATCCCGGTCAGCGTACGCAGCCATTTGTTCTGTCAGAGAGCCGAAGTTCACATCCGTGCCGGTTTCAATCACCGTGGCAGCCATCTTTTCATGGCGCGGCCGGCCTTCCATGGTGAAAGGGATCCAGCTTTTTATCTCATCAAAATCATCGGAATACCGCATACTTTCGAAGAAATGATGGCCAGACATTTCCTTGTGCCGAAGCGCCAGCTCTTCAATGAAGGATTCCGAGACCAGGGTGCAGTGCTTGGTCTGGTTGATGAACGTAGAGGGGTCTTTAATGGCACCCTTTTCTACCAGGTACGCCCAGAATTGCTTGGCCACGTTAAACTGGGCGTGGATCTTCAGGGCCTTTTCAACGGAGATAACCTCACCGTCTACCGGGGTGTAATTCAGCTCACAGTTGGCTTCGTGACCGGTACCAGCGTTGTTGAACACCCAGGAGTTCCCTGCCCCCGGGCCATCCAGCCGTTCCAGTATGGTGATATCCAGCTCGGGTGCCAGTTCCTTTGCCAGTGTGGCAAGGGTGACACCCATAATGCCTGCGCCGATAACAATTACCTTCATAGCCTGTGCCCGCCCGAGTCGGTTGTAGGAGTTTGCTCATCAAAGCCTTTTGGCCAGTGTACTCCTACTGCTGCATGTGCTCTACATCCTCACGGGCATCACGCAAAAAGGACTCCACGGTTTCTCCGGGCAGCAGCAACTGCTGTTCTATCATCGAATCCCGCCAGTCAGACTCTGCAAAGATGCATCGGTATTCGTTCGGGAACTCTACATAAAGGCGTTTGAAATACTCCCTTGCCCGCACCTTGTTCGGCTCTTTGCGGCGGGATTCCAGTACAGCCATGTTGTACAGCGCCCCGGCCCTGACCTGGTCCGGCTGGCTATCATCTTTGTAAATCCGTTCAAGGCGGCTGAGCACTTCATTCACACCGGTCAGCCGGTATTCCCTGAGGATCTCTGTGGCGGATTCCATCACCCGGTCTTCGCCGTGCCGGCAGGGTGAGTTGGCATGGTCCTGCACATATTGATCGATGGCCCGCTCTACTTCATGGCGGTGTTTGTGGTCCTGCTTCTGTTCATACACAAAGCCGGTACCCACGCCGGTGGCGATGGTGCCGGGCATACAGCCGGCTACCAGCCCGGCCAAGGCCAGGGACCCGGCAACGCCGAACGCCCTGAGAGATTTCATCTGTGTCATCTGGTCATCCCTGATGGTCTGGAATACGTAGGTTACAACCGACGAATGTCGGGTAACATACGATAACGGTCATATCGTACCGGTACCGTGACCCCTGTATTAAAACCGAAAAGGAGTAATCGAATGGCAAATACCAAAGCATACGCCGCCACTGCGCCGGATTCCGGCCTGGCCCCCTACGCCATTGACCGCCGGGAGCTGCGTGCCGACGACGTAGCCATCGAAATCGACTACTGCGGTGTCTGCCACAGCGATCTCCACACCGTCGAGAACGATTGGGGCGGCTCGAAGTATCCGGTTATTCCCGGGCACGAGATTGTGGGCCGGGTAACCGCCGTAGGTCCGGATGTAAAAGCCTACAAAGAGGGTGACCTGGTGGGCGTGGGCTGTATGGTAGACAGCTGCCGTACCTGTTCCGCCTGCGAATCCGGGCTGGAGCAATATTGCGATGAAGGCTCTACCATGACCTATGGCAGCCTGGACCGGCACGATGGCACCGTTACCCACGGTGGATACTCGGAGAGAATCGTGGTCAGCGAACGCTTTGTGGTTCGCGTGCCAGAGAAACTCGACCCGGCTGCCGCGGCACCGATTCTGTGTGCGGGCATCACCACCTACTCGCCCCTGAAGTACTTCAACGTCGGCAAGGGCCACAAGGTCGGCGTTCTGGGCATGGGCGGCCTTGGCCACATGGGTGTGAAATTCGCCAAGGCGCTGGGCGCGGAAGTGACTATCTTCACCCGCTCCGAGGCCAAGGTAGCGGAAGCGAAGAAACAGGGCGCAGACCGTGTGATCATCTCTACCGATGAGGCGCAGATGAAGGCAGCGGCCAACTCCTTCGACTTCCTGCTCGACACCATTCCGGTGGCCCACGACCTGAACCCCTACCTGAAATGCCTGAAGCACGATGGCACCCATATTCTGGTGGGCCTGCTGACGCCGGTTGAGCCAGCGCTGCAAGCCGGGCTGCTGGTTACCAAGCGCCGGGTGATTGCCGGTTCCCTGATCGGTGGCATGCCGGAAACCCAGGAGGTGCTGGATTTCTGTGCCGAGCACGACATCACCTGTGATATCGAGATGCTGGACATCCGCAACATCAATGAAGCCTACGAGCGCATGAAAAAAGGCGACGTGAAGTACCGTTTCGTGATTGATATGAAGACGCTCAAACAGGGCTGATCAGCCCGCCGAAAGCGCCCGGGCGGGAAATATCCTGCCCGGGCGGTCTTTGACAATCCGCTAATAACCAATCCGGTTGCAAAGGGTTAGCATGGGTCTATTGTTATCGACTCTGACCCTGGACAAGCCGAATGACCTTTGCACGCATTGCCGGAACCGGCTCCTACCTGCCGGACAACATTGTGACCAACAAGGACCTGGAACAGCGGGTAGACACCTCTGACCAGTGGATCCGTGAACGCACCGGCATCGAACAACGCCATATCGCCCTGCCCGGCCAGACCACCGTAGACCTTGCCGAACAGGCTGCCCTGAGGGCCATTGAAGCCGCGGGCATCGATGCCAAAGACATCGACCTGATTGTGTTTGCCACTACCACGCCCGACAAGGTCTTCCCCAGCTGTGCCTGTATTCTGCAGGCCCGCCTTGGCATCGAGGGCTGCCCCGCGTTCGATATCCAGGCCGTGTGCAGCGGCTTTGTGTATGCCCTCGCCACTGCGGAAAAGTTCATCCGTACCGGCTCCAGCAAAAAGGCGCTGGTGATTGGAGCCGAGGTATTCTCCCGCATTCTCAACTGGGACGATCGGGGCACCTGCGTATTGTTCGGCGATGGTGCCGGCGCGGTAATTCTCGAGGCCAGCGAAGAAACCGGCATTTTGTCTACACACCTGCACGCCGATGGCCGCTATGAAGAGTTGCTGCACGTGCCCTGCGGTGTCGCCAACGACTTCGATGCGGTAAAGGCCGGCAAGGCGTTTGTAGAGATGAAGGGTAACGAAGTGTTCAAGGTGGCGGTAAACACCCTGGGCAGGATCGTCGATGAAACCCTCGAAGCCAATCAGATGGAGAAATCCGACATTGACTGGCTGGTGCCGCACCAGGCCAACCTGCGGATTATTTCCGCAACCGCCCGCAAGCTCGGTATGTCGATGGACCAGGTTGTGGTCACCGTTAACCGCCATGGCAACACCTCGGCCGCCTCTGTGCCCCTGGCGCTGGATGAAGCCGTTCGGGATGGTCGCATTCAGCGGGGCCAGGTGGTGTTGCTGGAAGCGTTTGGCGGTGGCTTTACCTGGGGTTCCGCCCTGTTGAAGTACTGACGCATATTCCCTTAAGTGCTTTTATTATTTATTTTTAGTATTTTTAGTTCTTAGAAACCTTTGCTAGATTGCTCCTCAGATTCACTGATTCCAATCTGAGGAGCTTTCCATGAAACACCTGCTAAAAGGATTTGCACTGGGCGCTGCCCTGCTCTCCGCCCAACCAGCCCTTGCCGCTGACCGGGAGCTACTCAATACCTCTTACGATATTGCCCGCGAGCTGTTCGCCGCCTACAACGTGGAATTCAAGAAGCACTGGCAGGAAAAGACCGGTGAAACCCTTGAAGTTAACCAGTCCCACGCCGGTTCGTCCAAGCAGGCCCAGGCCATCATTCAGGGCCTGAAAGCCGATGTAGCTACCTTCAATCAGGTAACAGACATCGACATCCTGCACGAACGCGGCAACCTGATCCCCGAAAACTGGGCCGAGCGCCTGCCCAACAACAGCTCCCCTTACTATTCCACCATGGCGTTCCTGGTTCGCAAGGACAACCCGAAGAACATCCAGAACTGGGATGACCTGGTTCGCGAAGACGTGGCCCTGGTAATGCCGAACCCGAAAACCTCCGGTAACGGCCGTTACACCTACCTGGCCGCGCTGGGTTATGCCCAGGACACATTCGGCGACGATCAGGACAAGGTTGACCAGTTCCTGGCGGATTTCCTGGGCCAGGTACGGGTATTCGACAGCGGCGGCCGTGGAGCCACCACCACCTTCGTTGAGCGTGGCATTGGCGATGCGCTGCTGACCTTTGAATCCGAAGTACTCAACCTGGCCGACCGTCTGGGCGATGAGTACGAAGTGGTCACCCCCAACGTGAGCTTCCTGGCCGAGTTCCCGGTCACCTGGGTTGATGACTACGTAAGGCAGAACGGCACCGAAGAACTGGCGAAGGAATACCTGACCCATCTGTATTCTGAAGAATCCCAGCGCCTGCTGGCCGGCTTTAACTACCGGGTTCACAATGAGGTTGTGAAAGCCGAGAACGCCGACCGCTTCAAGGAGCTCAAGCTCAAGTCCATCGATGAAATCGCCGGTGGCTGGGAAAACGCCATGAAGGTTCACTTCACCAGTGGCGGCAAACTCGACCAGCTGCAGCGTCGGCGGTAAGAGGCGAGCATGTCGGTATCCGCTCAAGCAGGCGCCGCCCCCGTGCGGCGCTTTGCCGGTCGAAGCAAACGGGTGTTACCGGGGTTTGGTCTGAGCCTCGGTATTTCCCTGTTCTTTGTCAGCCTCGTGTTGCTGCTGCCCCTGACCGGGCTGGTCGTGGAAACCTCCGGCATGACCTGGGATCAGTTCGTATTCACCATCACCGATCCCCGGGTGATCGAATCCTACAAGGTGACTCTCTGGACTGCGCTGGCAGCCTCGTTGTTCAACGGCCTGTTCGGGTTGCTCCTGGCCTGGGTGCTGGTGCGCTATGAATTCCCCGGCAAGCGGCTGATCGATGCGGTTGTCGACCTGCCCTTCGCCCTGCCCACGGCGGTTGCCGGCATCACCCTGGCTACCCTGTTCGCACAGAACGGCTGGTATGGCCAGGCGCTGGCAAAAGCCGGTATTGAGGTTGCCTTTACCCCGCTGGGTATCGTGGTCGCCATGGCCTTCACCAGCATTCCGTTTGTGGTGCGCACCGTTCAACCGGTTCTGGAAGAGCTATCTCCGGCCGATGAAGAGGCCGCTGTCAGCCTTGGCGCCTCGGATTCCCGGGTTTTCCGGAAAGTGATTTTCCCGCCCCTGTGGCCAGCCCTGGTGACCGGCATTGCCTTGTCCTTCACCCGCAGCCTGGGTGAGTTCGGCGCCATTATCTTTATTGCCGGCAACACCCCCTATGTCAGCGAAGTGACCAGCCTGATGATCTTCGTGCGCCTGCAGGAATACGACTACGCCTCAGCCAGTGCCATTGCCTCTATGGTCTTGTTGGTCTCCCTGGTGCTGCTGTTCGCCATCAACTTGTGGCAAGGCCGGTATCTGCGCCGGCTGGAGGGTCGATAGATGTCGGCGGAACAGCACAGAGTCGGTGACCAGCCCTGGGTTCGCCGAAGCCTGATCGGCCTCGCGGTGAGCCTGACCGTGATTCTGCTGGTCATTCCGGTGGTGGTGATCTTTACCGAAGCACTGAGTGCCGGCTGGAGCACCTTCAGCGATAACATTCTGGACGAATACAGCCTGCACGCTATCGGGCTGACGCTGCTGGTGGCCCTGCTGACGGTGCCGCTGAACCTGGTGTTCGGTACCGCACTGGCCTGGGCCGTTACCCGGTTCCGCTTTCCCGGCCGCAAACTGCTGATCACCCTGATTGATATTCCGTTTGCCGTGTCTCCGGTGGTGGCCGGTTTGCTTTACCTGCTGCTGTATGGACGCAACGGCTGGCTGGGTGGCTGGCTGAGCAGCCACGATGTTCAGCTGATGTTTGCCTGGCCCGGCATTGTCATGGTCACGGTGTTTGTGACCTGCCCGTTCGTGGCCCGGGAACTCATTCCGCTGATGCAGCAACAAGGCAGTGAAGAGGAAGAAGCCGGCGTGGTTCTGGGCGCCTCCGGCTGGCGGATTTTCCGCAAGATCACCCTGCCCAACATCAAATGGGCATTGATTTACGGCGTGGTGCTCACCAACGCCCGGGCCGTGGGCGAGTTTGGTGCGGTGTCTGTGGTGTCCGGCAATGTTCGCGGACAAACCAATACCTTACCGCTGCATGTTGAACTGCTTTATCAGGATTACAACGTGGCCGGCGCGTTTGCCGCGGCCTCGCTGCTGGCGGCTATCGCCATACTGACACTGATCGCCAAGGCCATTGTGGAATGGCGACAGTCCCGAATTGAACACCCGGCGCCGAAAACAGGAGGTGCATGATATGAGCATCACAATCGATCGCATCAAGAAATCTTTCGGCAAGTTCCAGGCCCTGAACGATGTCTCGCTGGATATACCGGAAGGCAAGCTGACCGCCCTGCTCGGGCCATCCGGTTCCGGCAAGACCACGTTGCTACGGATTATTGCCGGGCTGGAATCGTCGGATTCCGGCCGGGTGCTGTTTGGTGGTGATGATGTCAGTAACCTGCACGTTCGGGACAGAAACATCGGTTTTGTTTTCCAGCACTACGCCCTGTTCAAGCACCTGACGGTCGCCCAGAACATCGCCTTCGGCCTGGAATCCCTGCCCCGCAGGAGCCGGCCCTCGAAGCAGGAAATCAACGCACGGGTAGCGAAACTGCTGGAAATGATTCAGCTGCCACAGCTGGCAGACCGCTATCCGGCCCAGTTGTCCGGTGGCCAGAAGCAGCGGGTCGCGCTGGCGCGGGCCCTGGCTACCAAGCCACGCATCCTGCTGCTGGACGAACCGTTCGGCGCGCTGGACGCCAAGGTACGTAAGGATCTGCGCCGCTGGCTGCGTGCCTTGCACGATGAATTCCACTTCACCAGTATCTTTGTAACCCACGATCAGGAAGAAGCGCTGGAACTGTCTGACCAGGTGGTCGTAATGAGTCAGGGCAAGGTGGAGCAGGTCAACAGTCCGACTGGCCTGTATGCTCGCCCCGAAAGTCGCTTTGTGTTCGACTTCCTGGGCCACGTAAACGTGCTGTCCGGTGTGGTGAAAGGCCAGAGCCTGGTGCAGGGCAACGCACGGATAGCCCTGCCAGGAGTGGTGAATAACCAGGAGGCCCAGTTGTACCTTCGTTCCCACGAAGTGCAGCTGGCCAAGGCCCCGGTGGCCCACGCCCGCTTACCGCTGCGGATTGAAGCCATCAGCCTGATTGGTTCGGAGGTGCGTATCGAGCTGGCTCCGGAAGGCTGGGAAAGCAATGAAATCTGGGAAGTCGGCATGAGCCATGGCGAGTTTGCCCGCCATAACCCCACCCGGGGCGAGTTGTGGTACGCCATCCCTGCGGTGGGCCATCTGTTTGCCGGAGACAGCGCCCAGCCGGAAACCGTCGACTGGCACAATACTGCCCACGCCAGCGCTGCCAATATGTGAGCGTTCCGGCCATCGGATCTGATTGAAACAGTCTTTTGGTTCCGGCGTCAGCCGGTTATAGTCGTGTCATATAAAAACAAACGTCCAGGAAGCAGTCTCCATGACACGACGCCGGAAACAGCAGCACAAATCCCCTTCGGTTATTATCATCGGCACCGGTTTTGGTGGCATTGGCATGGCCATCCAGCTGCAGAAAGCGGGTATCCGCGACATTACCCTGCTGGAAAAAGCGGGGGCCGTGGGCGGAACCTGGCGGGACAACACCTACCCCGGTGCCGCCTGCGACGTGCAATCGCACCTGTATTCCTACTCGTTTGAGCCCAAACACGACTGGACCCGGAAATTCGGCACCCAGCCCGAGATTCTGGATTACATCGAATCCTGCGTTCCCAAACACAACCTCGAGCCCCTGATCCGCTTCAACCAGACGGTGGAATCCGCCGAGTTTGACGAACAGACCAACCAATGGCAGATAACCACCGGCGCCGGCGACACTTTCCGGGCCGATGTACTGATCACCGCAACCGGTCAGCTTAACCGCCCTGCCATGCCGGATATTCCCGGCCTGGAGGATTTCGGCGGTGAGAGTTTCCATTCCGCCCGCTGGAACCACGACATCAACCTGGAGGGCAAACGGGTTGCCGTCATCGGCACCGGCGCGAGCGCCATCCAGTTTGTGCCGGAAATCACCGCGAAGGCGGCCCATTTGGACCTTTACCAGCGCTCTGCCGCGTGGGTGCTGCCCAAACCGGACAAAACCTTCACCCCGCTGGAACAAACACTGTTCGCAAAGCTGCCCCTGTGGGACCGGCTGTATCGCGGGATGATTTACCTGAAGAACGAAGTGCGCGCCCTGGCGTTCACCCGTTTCTCGGGATTACTCAAGTTCTTTGCCAATCGCGCCCGCAACGAAGCGCGCCGCTGGGTAACTGACCCGGGCAAGCTCGCCGAATTGATTCCGGAATACCGGATTGGCTGCAAGCGCATCCTGATTTCCAACGACTGGTACCGGGCCGTAAACGAGCCCCACGTGAACCTGATCACCGGTGGCATCACCCGGTTTGACGAAACGGGCGTGGTGTCGGAAACCGGTGAACACCGGCCTGCGGATGTGATCATTTTCGGCACCGGCTTCCGGGCCACCGAATTCCTGTCGCCCATCCACATTACCGGTCGCAACGGCGTGTCCCTGAACGAGGCCTGGGCCAATGGCAGCAAGGCATTCAAAGGCATCACCGTAAGCGGATTTCCGAACCTGTTCATGTTGTATGGCCCCAACACCAACCTGGCCCATAACTCTATTCTGTACATGCTGGAATCCCAGTTCCGCTACGTGTTGAGCGCGCTCAGGGCGCTGTCCCGCTATCCGGGGCAGGCAATGGATGTGCGGGAAGACCGCCAGAGCCGTTACAGCCAGGTGGTACAAAGAGGGCTGGACGGCAGCGTGTGGGAGGCCGGCTGTACCTCCTGGTACCTGGATGAGCACGGTCGCAACACTGTGAACTGGCCAGGCTTTACCTTCAGTTACCGCTTTGCCACACGGTTTGTCGATACAGCCGACTATCAGTTCCTGAAACCCCGCTCCGAAAACGCCTGACTCCCGTTCAAGCCGGTGCCCTGCGTGGCTTGAACTTATCGCTAATTCATAGGATGATTGGTTCATCATATGGAGGGATGATCCACAATGCTCAAACCGATCCGAAAAGGCTCCCTGGTGGAAACGGCCATTGAAAGCCTTCGTCAGAATATTGAAAGCGGTGAATGGCCAGTAGGTACTCGCTTACCTGTAGAAGCAGAGCTTTCGGAGGCTCTGGGCATCAGCCGTAATACCATCCGGGAAGCGGTCCGGGTGCTTGTTCACGTTGGCATGCTGGAAACCCGTCAGGGCGACGGTACCTACGTAAGGGCTAATCGGGATGCCGGAGAGACTCTCCGGCGCATTGCCCGCAGCAAACTGGCGGAGCAGATAGAGGTTCGGATCATGCTGGAAACCGAAGCGGCCAGGCTCGCCGCCGGGCGGAGAACCGAGCAGGACCTGAAGGCCATGACCAGTGCCCTGGACGCACGGGCTGCCGCCGGAGAGCGGGTTTCCGAGCGCATACTGCACGACGAGCACTTTCACCACGCGCTGGTACGGGCGTCCGGCAATTCGGCACTGATTGAGCTCTACGACTACTTTTCCCATGCCGTCAGCCAGACTATTGAACAGACAGAAACCGACTCGGAGCTTCCGGAACCCACCCAGGAAGACCATGAACTGCTGCTGGCGGCTATCCGCCGTAAAGATGCAGCCAAGGCTGAAGCGCTGTCCCGCGCCCTGCTCACCCCAAGCCTGAAAGCCCTGACCGGGGAGGATTAAGCCGTGAAGTTCCGGATAGACACCTTCACATTGTTGTTGCTGGGCGCCATTGTCCTGGCGTCTTTCCTGCCGGTAACCGGAAGTGCTGCCGATGCCCTGGCGACCACCGGCACCATTGCGGTTGCGCTGCTGTTCTTTTTTCACGGTGCGGCACTGTCACGACAACAGATTATTGACGGCGCCACCCACTGGCGGCTGCACATCCTGATCACTTCCCTCACCTTTGTGTTCTTTCCGCTGGCAGTACTTCCGGTCAACGCACTTAGCGGCATAGCACCGGACTGGATGCCGAAAGACCTGGGGCTGGGATTCCTCTACCTGGGGGTGCTGCCTTCAGCGGTGTCCTCTTCCATTGCCTACACCGCCATGGCCAGGGGCAATGTGCCGGCAGCCATCTGCAGTGCGGCCGCCTCCAATGTGTTTGGCATGATGCTGACACCGTTTCTGTTGCTGTTGCTGGTTTCCACGTCTGGCACCGGCGAATTTGCGGTGCTTGAAGCACTCAAGGACATTATCCTTCAGTTGCTCTTGCCGTTTGCGGTGGGCCACGCCCTGCGGCCCTGGCTGGGCGGGTTCCTGGGCAGGAACGAGAAGTTGATGGCACGCTACGATCAGTGCGTTATCTGGATTATCGTCTATTCCGCCTTCTCCCACTCTGTGGTCAGCGGGCTCTGGCAGAACCTGCCGGTTCAGGCCATTGTGCTGGCGATTGTCCTCTGCTTCGGGTTGCTGGCGCTGTTTATGCTGATTGCACGGATGATGGTGAGAAAACTGGGCTTCAGCCTGGAAGACGAAGCCGCGGTGGTGTTCTGTGGCTCCAAGAAGAGCCTGGCGTCAGGACTGCCGATGGCCAAGGTGCTGTTCTCCGGCCACCCCGGGTTTGGCATGATCGTGCTGCCCATAATGTGCTACAACCAGATTCAGGTGATTGTAGGGGCCATCCTGGCCCAGAGGTACCGTGTAAAGATCGAGCAGGCCTCAGCCGCCGCCCATACCACCGAATAACGCGGCCAGAATTGCCAGCCCGACAATCCAGCCGATCACCGCCGGCCAGAAATTCATCATCTGCGGCGGCTGTTCGGCCTGGTTGTCAAAACCCTGGTCATCGGCCATTCCGGATTCCGGATAGTTTCTCTCATCCGGTTCCGGATTGGCTTCCTGCACGCTGAACCATTCAAACCAGTCCCCCAGAAAGCGGGCAACCGGTGCCGGGAAACTGCCGTTTTCGGCCATGGGCCGCACCTGGTGCTCCAGCTGGCTGGCAATCTCGCGCCGTAACGGCATCTGATCTGCTGGCGGTTCACACAGTATCGCCTTCCAGATATTTACATCCTGCTGTCGGTCGTTGTCGTTCAGCAGTGCACGAACCTGGATAATCACCTCACGGACGATCTGGGCGTCGTTACCATCCATTGGGGCTGTCGATTCCGGGGCATCTGCAGCAGCAACCCGAGGCTCAGGCCGTGATTCAGGCTCAGACGGTGCCTTTGCCGCCGACGGGGCATGGCCCGTTGCTTCCTGGTAGGCCTGCCTGAGGGCTTCGGCTTCGTGGTCAGAGGCGAACTTCATCTGTTGTTCGTAAGCCTGCCGTATCCGCTCCCGGTTATCGGTTGGCTCGATACCCAGAATGTCCCAACAATTCATAAATTCGCAACTCCGGTCATGGAAGATTTGTAATGTTTCTCGAGACAAATCGCCCGATCTACCCTACGATTAGGCAATAAACGCAACTAATCTGCCCGCTCGGCAAATTATAGAACGACACCCATGCCCATTACGAATTACCTGGCGGCAAACCTGCCCCGAAAACCGGCACTTTCAGCCCGATTTACGCTCGGCTTGTTGGCTGTTTCCATAACTGCTGCTGTTGCGCCACAGGCACTTGCCCAAAGCGAGCCGGAATTCAGCAATGGGTTCTACGCCGGTTTCAATGAAGACATCCCGGAAGTACTTACCACTACGCGGTTACGCCAGCCAAAAACCCGGGTTCCCGGCAGCACCACCGTGATCGATGGCGACCTGATTCGCAACCTGGGCATTGTTAACCTGTACGAAGTGTTCCGCCTGGTGCCCGGCATGGTGGTCAATTTTGTTGGCAGCCACACACCGGTAACCACCTACCACGGCACCGTTCACTACGAGCAGCGCCGCATGCAGGTCCTGGTGGATGGCCGCACGGCGCACCGGGCCACCCTGTCGGATATGGACTGGGAAACCATGCCGGTGCCGCTGGAGATGATTGAGCGTATCGAAGTAGCCAGGGGCCCAAACTCGGCCGCCTACGGCATTAATGCGTTTCTCGGCACCATCAACATCATTACCCGGGACCCGGCTGACACCGGTGGCGCCGAGTTCAAGGTTACCCGGGGCTCGCGGGGGCACCTGAGAACCTTCGGCTCCGTCGGCAATACGGGGTCTGACTATGACTGGCGCCTGACTTACGAAAAGCGCAAGTTCGACGGCTTTGACTATCAGATTGAAGGGGATGAGCAGGTGCCGTTTTCCGACGGCCATGACATCAATTCCTTCACCTACGATTCACGTCTTCAAATAAACAGCCAGGCCGACCTGGAGTTTCGCGGCGGCGTGGTCGATGGCACCAATAACCAGGATCGCTTCAAAAGTGGCGAGCTGGAGCCGCTGGAAAACCCGGATATCGAAGTCAGGGATTTCTACCTGCAAACCCGGTTTAACTACGCCACGTCAGACCGGCATTTTTCCACATCCAGGCCGCTGTCGAGAACTTTGATCGCCGGCAGGCCTACGCCGTTTCCTTCCCTGACAATACGGCCCAGTGCCTGCGCAACGGAACTCCGCTTTACGAATATACCTACTTCGACAATGGTGATGACCGTGAACGACTGTGCTTTACCAGCAGCGGCGGAGAACGGGCATTTGCTACGGTGAACGCCAACTCCGAAGACACCCGCCTGGAATTTGAGTTTCAGGACACCCTGCTGTTCAGCGACAACCTGAAGCTTGTTTCTGGCGCTGGCTTCCGCAAAGACACCTATCGCTCGGAAACCTACTTCAACGGCCATGGCAACAGCTATCAGTCCCGCTACTTCGGTAACCTGGAATACACTCCGATCTCCTTTATGACCCTGAACGCCGGCGGCAACTGGGAACACACCAGCACCACCGACGAAGGCTATTTCTCACCTCGCGTCGCTGCCAACTTCACGCTGAGCAACCGCCATGCGCTGCGACTGGTCTATTCCGAAGTCGTGCGTACACCGGATGAATTCGAACAGAACCCCGACTGGGGTTACACACTGTCGAATGTGCGGCCGGCGATCTATTCAGACCTCGAGGGTTTTCGGGTGGATACCTATGCAGCTGCGGAAGACCTGGATGTTTTAACTCTTGGCAAAGACTTGCAGGAAGAACGCATAACCTCCCGTGAAATAAGTTATTTTGGCCAGTTCCCGATGGAGTCCGCATTGTTTTCACTTGAGGTCCGCGGCTTCAAGGACGAGCTCAGGGATATGATCAGCGGCGTACTGCAACTCAAAGAATGGACCATCGACAATAACGTGGCGGTCGACCAAAAGGGCTTCGAGGTAGAGGCGTCCCTGGACTTCCCGGGCACCACCCTCCGGGCCAGCTACGGCTACCTGGACCAGGACACATGGTACTCGGGCACTCCGATTATCGGGGCGGACGGCAATGTCGACACCGATACCCAGGACAAGGCAGCAGCCCTGCTCACCCGCATGTCTGTGCGCCATTCAGGCAGCCTTGCCGCCATCCAGAATTTGCCACTGGGGTTCCGGTTCGCCTCGGCGTTTTACTGGGCAGACGAGTTCAATACCCAGTTTGAACGTATAGACACCCGGGTCAGCAAGAGCTTTTTCGGCCCGCGATACAGCGCCGAACTGGCATTCACCGTGCAGCACTACTTGAACCGGGATCCGGAGCTAAGCTCCGACAATAATATCGAAGACCATAACCAGTTCTTTGTCGAAGCCGGTCTCCGGTTCTGATGGAAACAGAACGCACCCATGATGTATGTCGACACCAGCCAGGAAGGTATGACAATAACCGTGCATAAATCTTTGCGACATTCACTTGGCATGGCCTTCTGGCTATTGCTTTGTTTTTTATGGATGGGCTCGAAAGTTCAGGCGGCCGCAATCACACACCCGGTGGCCTACATTGAAGGCTCAGGCAATGCCGCGCTGGACCAGCATATGACCAACCTGGTCAGCAAGGAGCTGGATGGCCGGGTTGACCTGGTGCCCCTTGAAGCAAAGCATTTGCCCGTAGCCTCGGGCAGACCGGTTATAGCCATAGGGCCCGCAGCCTTTTCGGGGCTCCTGGATAAGGAAGTCACGGCACCGATTATCGCCTTACTCGTGGAAAAGCAGGCGATAGAGAATTACCTGGACAAGACCGGGGAGCAGCTGACCGCAGTGTTCTACGACGTGCCGCTACTGCGCCAGGCGCTGACGGGCAAGGCGATCCTCCCCCAGGCTACCCGCGTCAGCGTGCTGGCCACCCTTGATTCAGCAGACATGTATGAGCCTTTGATCGAACAGTTGCCGGCTTACGGGCTGGAAGGCCGAATGTTTATCGTCAGCAGCGACGACCAGCTGATTCCAAGCCTTAACCGCGCCCTGACCTACGGTGACTTTGTACTGGCGGGGCTGGATGACAAGATCTACAACCCCCGTAACATCAAACATATCCTGCTGACCGCCTACCGCCGTAATCGAATCCTGATCGGCCCCAGCCAGGCCTACGTCAAGGCCGGCGCCCTGGCATCCAGCTACGCACCTTTTACAACCATGGCAAAACAGACCGCGGATTATTTGCGGGCATTCTTTGAAACCGGAAAGCTGCCGGCACCCGCCTATCCGGATGAATATCGCGTAGAGGTCAACCAGCAGGTCGCACGCTCCCTGAACATTCCCCTGCCCGACCGGGAATGGATTGCACAGGCGGTTGACCGCTTCATCCAGGAACAGCAGGGGGCCGGAGAATGAGTCGCCCGGAGCAAAAGTCCGGCATGTCGCTGTCCCGCCGGCTATTGATCGGAGTGTTGCCAGCAGCCGTGATGTTTGTGGTGCTGATGGCGTTCTTTACCTCGGCCCGGCTGGAGGATTCGCGCCGTGACCTGGCTGAAAGCAGCCAGCTGTTCGCGGACAGCCTGGCACCAGCCCTTGAATACGCCGTGGTTTCCGGTAACCGCGGGGCCCTGGAACAGGTTCTGCGGCAGTCGCTCCGGCGCAGCAAGGCGGAGTGGCTCCGGGTAACGGATGTGGTTGGCGAAGAAATCGGGTTTGTGGGCAATAGCACCGAATCTGGTGATCGCACCGCGGGCTCACCAATGATCTATTCTGCAGAGATACTGCAGGAACCGGTCGAGCTTTCCTCAGGAACGGACTGGCGGGCGGGCCAATGGAACTTCAGCACCGGCTCACTGCGTGTGGGCACCCTTGAGGTAGCTGTCAGCCCCCGTATCCTGGAAGAAAGACAGCAGGAAGTGCTGTGGTCATCGTTATCGGTGGGCATTGCCATGCTGTTATTCACCATGCTGTTGGTGAATCATTTTCTCAGCGCTATTTTCCGTGCTATCAGCCAGTTATCCGGCCGGGTAAACCTGTTGATGCAGGGGGATTATGAAGAACAGCCCATCGAAACTCACGGAGGAGGCCGCGAAATTGCCAGTATCCAGCAGCAGCTGAACCAACTGGCCCTGCATCTGGGGCAAGCCCGGGAATCCCGGGAAAAGACCCTCGCCCTCTCGGAAACGGCCAGGGAAAAGGCTGAATATGCCAGCCAGGCCAAGTCCGAGTTTCTGGCCGGCATGAGCCAGGAACTGCGAACACCCCTGAAAGGTGTGCTGGGTATGATTGACCTGGTACACGAGGAGCCGTTAAGCAAACAGCAGATGGATTATCTGGAAACTGCCCGCAAGTCTACCCAGGATTTGATGACGGTTATTTCCGACATGCTGGACTTGGCGCAGATGGAAAACGGTCACTTTGAACTGGCGCACCAGGAGTTCGACCTGCGCAACCTGATCAGTAACTGTGCGGCTTCGTACCGCCTTGCGGCCGAGCAACAAGGGCTGATGCTGGAGCTGCACTTTCAGGGAAGCTGGCCGGAAAAGGCCCTGGTTCTTGGGGATTCTGCCCGGGTTCGGCAGGTTCTGGCGGGCTTGCTGGGGAACTCACTCAAATACACCACAGACGGCTATATCAGCGTCAGGGCGAGCTGGTCATCCGCTGATGGCAAGCAAGCGGTGCTCAACTGCACAGTCAGTGGTTTCGGCTCGAACAATGCGGGCCAGAGGCTCGACAACCTGTTGCCGCACTATGAACAGTCGCTGGCAGGAACCGCAACCCGCATGCACATCAGCAGCGGGCTGGGTTTATCCATGGTGCAGCGGCTGGTAGAGCTGATGGGAGGCCACGTCCAGGTCGATACCGACCTTGGACAGGGAGCCTATTTCCGCTTTGACCTGCCCTTCCAGCTATCCGGTGAGGATTAAGCCACCGGCTCCCGCATGGTGACAAACTCCTCCGCAGAGGTAGGGTGAATGCCGATGGTGGAATCGAACTGGGCCTTGGTGGCTCCGGCCTTGATGGCCACCGCCAGGCCCTGGGTGATTTCACCGGCATCCGGGCCGACCATGTGGGCGCCCAGCACCTTATCAGTCTCTTTATCGACCACGAGCTTCATCAGGCAGCGCTCTTCACGGCCACTCAGGGTGTATTTCATAGGCCGGAATTCTGACCGGAAAACACTCACCTGATGGCCCGCTTCCCTCGCCTCTTCTTCAGTCAGGCCCACGGTACCGATATTCGGCTGGCAGAACACTGCCGTCGGGATAGCGCTGTAATCCATGTCGCCCTGTCCATCGCCAAACAAACGGCGTGACAGCACCATGGCCTGCGCCAGGGCGACCGGGGTCAGCTGCGGCGTTCCGATCACATCACCCAGCGCATACACGGACGGTACAGCAGTCTGAAAGTGGTCATCGACTTTCACATGGCCCGACGCCGTCAGCTCCACACCGAGACCGGTCAGACCAAGCCCGTCCACCAGCGCACGACGGCCCGTTGCCGCCATAACCAGCCCGGTTTCAAGGGTGTCGCCATTACTGAGGTTGACCTGGTAATGGTCGTCTCTGGATTCCACCGAGTTGATGGTTACGCCAAAGCGCAGATCCACGCCTTTCTTGCGCATTTCCGTTTCGGTAAAGCGGCGAACGTCGCCATCGAAACCGCGCAGGAACAGGTCACCCCGGTACAGCAAGGTGGTTTCCACACCCAGGCCCGCCAGAATGCCGGCGAATTCAACGGCAATGTAGCCGCCACCCCAGATCACCGCGTGC
Organism: Marinobacter sp. L-46; assembly: GCF_056859535.1. Lineage (NCBI taxonomy): Bacteria > Pseudomonadati > Pseudomonadota > Gammaproteobacteria > Pseudomonadales > Marinobacteraceae > Marinobacter > Marinobacter sp. L-46. Next base: position 42,323 of record NZ_JBSXOP010000070.1, on the reverse strand, counting down.
CGTGGCAACTGAGGCAGGTAGAACATGTCATTGGAGGTAAGCAGGCATTCCTTGCCGGGGATATCCGGCACTACCGGCCAGCTGCCGGTGGCTACGGTAATGTGTTTTGCGCTGTAGGTCTTGTCACCGACGGCAACGGTGTTGGGGCCCTGAAGGCTGGCCGTGCCGTTGATAATTTCAACACCGGCGTTTTCCAGCAGTCGGCCATAGATGCCGTTCAGGCGCTCGATTTCGGCATTCTTGTTGGCCACCAGGGTTGGCCAGTCGAAGCTTACGTCGTCTGTGGGGATGTTCCAGCCATAGCCGGCGGCGTCTTCCAGCTCTTCCCTGACGTGCGCCCCGTAAACAAACAGTTTTTTCGGAACACAACCAATATTCACACAGGTACCGCCCAGGTGGCGGGATTCCACAACCGCTACCCGCGCGCCCCGCTGGGCAGACATTCTTGCCAGCCGCACTCCACCGGAGCCGGCGCCAATCACTATCAGGTCAAAATCGTGGCTGTCAGACACTGTATCTCCCGCTCTACATGATGAATCTGTATCGGATACTATCAGTTACCAGCCAATCATATCGCAAGAGTCAGTCGTACGGACACCGTTCCCGGTTCATTACCACGATCCATGGAAGCCTGGTCAATAATCACGCCATGATTTCCGTTCATTGTCTCGAGCCAGGCAGCGACTTCGGCAAACGGTACGCCTTCCAGCCACACGCGGATTGCACTATCGCCGCTGGGCTCAAAGCGCTGAAGCGCCAGCCCCGCTTCACCGGCAGACCGGGTAACCAGGGCCATCAGCTCACGGCCGCTTTCAGGCTTGTCTGCGTTAGCCGAGCCACTCGCCGGTGCCCCGCTGGAGCCCAGCCGTTTGATTGTGGCTTCATTCGCCTGCATCCAGGCCAACAATTCGCCGGCATTCTCACGGCTGGCCCGGGCTTTTTCGTTGAACGCAGACGCCGGCGCCCAAACTGCGAAATACAGCACGGCCAGCAGCAAAGCCACCACTAGCACGACCAGTGCCTGGCGGTCCCGGGAAGGCAGCTGGTCGTACTTTGCAATCAGTTTACCGACCGCCGGCTGATCCTTGATTCTTGCCCACATGCTCTTAACCTCCGGAAACAGTCAGCCGGCCACGGGCGCCTGTTGCTTCATTCACCACCGAGCCAATCTGGGCCTGCAGCCCCTGATTGGCCAGGCCGTTACGTAAACGGCTCAGGCGGTCGTAGTTGTCGGCCCGCACATCCACCACCAACTCGCCACGGGTTCGGCTGTAGTTGATGGAGTTAAAGGTGATGGCGCTGGCATTCGGTACACGGCTGTACTGGTCACCGGTAAATTTCATCAGCGTGATGAAATCAACATCCTGGCTACCCGACCCCGCAACCCGCAGCTGGCCTTCGATCACCCGGCGCACATTGCCGGCATGGGTTCGACGGTCGCCAGGAAAGGCTTCCCGGTAGACCGCCATGGCCTGGCCCTGCAGTTCCTCAGCCTTTTGCTGGTGATAGAAGCCCATACCCACCTCCAGTGCGACCTGAACCACAAACCAGACGGCGGCAACCGCAATCAGCGGCTTCCAGGGCTTGAGCGGGCTGGCACCGGATGTCTCTACAGAAAACGCACCCTGGCAAAGGTTGACCGGCTGGGACAGGTGTTGATGGTGAGCCCAGGCCAGCAGTTCCAGCACCGAGAATTCCAATGGCCTGGTTTGTACCTGCAACCGGCCACTGCTGCCGGAGAATTCACTGATTGCGCCCTGCCAGCTGTCCAGGTCTGTTTCAGTACCAAACGCCTGTACCGGAATTTCCGCCACTACCTCGTCTTCCGACGGCGTCGCCATGGTCATGGCAAACAGTGGCAGGTTGTCGGCCTGCATGCGCAGCCATTCGCCACGCTGGCTCAGCAGCATCACAGACTCGCCATCCAGGCACAGGCTCCAGCCTCCGTCGGTGGCTGGCAGCAGTGCCGCATCCGGATAGATGGCATCGAGGCGGACGTGTTGCCAACCGCTGAACAGTTGCTGCCAGCGCGCCATTTGCAGGTTGTCGATAGCCGCTACCTGATAGCCGTCCGGCGTGTGGCGGCCAAGGGCCAGGTGCACCGTTTCGATGTCCTGCGCCACCTGTTCTTCTACCGCAAACGGCAAGGCCTGCTGGATAAAACGGCTCTGCCTGGCGGGGATATCGGCCACACAGAAGGTGGTTTCATCACCGGGAATCAGCCCGATGAGAATGACTTTTTCCAGCGCGTTCTGCGCCAGGGTCTGCTCGATGTGTTCGCGGGTGCTGACCTCGCCATGGGCCTGGGTATCACCACTGGCATCCTGCAGAACCCAGTCAAACAGCTGGGCGTCCGGATTCTGCTCCGGATCCGCAAACGGCGGCAACGGCCGTGCATACAGGCGGTAAGACATGGTTATCCTTCTGAGAACGTAAAGGGTTCTTTTGTGATCCGGTTTTTCTGTCCGGTATCCCTGTGAACTGTCCGGACTTCACCCTCGGGATTGCGAAACACCGTACTGACCATATTAACGACACGATTATCGTAGGTAATCCGTGATACAACTTCAAAAAACCGCGTTTGCAGCGTAAGGCCGGCTGGCTTCAGGCCAAGGCCGGAAAACTCGGACAATGCGAGAAAATCCTGGAGATCCTCGAAACGCTCCTCTTCGCGCTGGGCCACGATAGACTGGGCCTGGGCCTCGTTCAGCTCATTGTGCAGCGACATCAGCACCGGCACCGTAGCCGAGTTTACATTGATACCAATTCCACTGACCGGAACCGCTGTCACATGGGGCCTTAATGCCACATAGATTTCTTCGGTCATGCCCTCGATCAGCCGCAATTCGGTGATAGAGACATAGGGCTGGTTCGCAGTTCGGAACGGTTGATCGGCCATCAGGTACTGGCCATCTTCGGCACCGTACGCGCTCACGGTCTGGTCGTCCGAATCGATCCAGTCAATCAGCGCATCCACGTTCAGCCCGGTAATCCCCAGGGCTACGAATAGCCGGGTCAGGCGGTCTTTGGTGAGTGTATCCACCTGCCCGTTGGTGGTCACCAGGTCGTTCAGGTTTATGCGCCCACCCAGGTCGTCAATCTGAACTTCGGCCACACCGTTTTCATCCAGCGGCAGTATGGCAGCGTTCATGGCCCAGAACTCGTCGGGGCTGTCGACCATCAGGCTGTTTTCCCGGTCTTCCTCGAAATCCCTCACCAGGATCCGGCGGGCGAATTCCTCGGCGCCAAGGGCAATGTTGTAACCTTGCTGCTGGGCCAGGTAGTGGCCGGCCTTGAAGACCCGAAGGCTCTGCTGACGGGTCATACCGGAGGCCAGCATGACCACCAGGGCCATGGCCAGCAGCACCATGATCAGCGCCACGCCTTTCTGGTTCCGGAAAAGCATCAGCTACCCCCTCCGTCTTGGGTAGCGGCCTGTTCTTCCGCTTCTTCTTCATCCGTGTCGGACTCTGCGGCTTCAAGTTGCTGGTTGATCACGCCCTGGGCTTGCTGGGGATCAAAATCCGGCAGGGTAAAAGTTCTCACCAGTTCACCAAAGCGCTCGTGCTCCAGGGTAACTTCCATGCCCCGGGGCAAGGCGATATCGGGCCGGGCACCCGGAGACAAACCCGCCAGGGCTTCGTCATCCGGCCATTGTTCATGGCGGTTACCGTCGGCATCGATAAAACGGACTTCGAATTCGGTCACGTTCTCAAGCAGCAGCAGGTCCCGGCTGGAATCCTCCTGGCCTTCATCCACCACCGGCCAGTAACGCCGGCGCAGTTCGCTACCGGTAAACTCCCAGGCAGACCGCTGCAGACCACTGCGCCGCAGCCCCAGGGGATTGCGCCAGCCCTGCCGGGTAATCATCAGTGCAAAGGCGTCGTCCCGGGTGGTCAGTGCAGGTGAAAAGTCGCCGTACACATCCCGTACCGGCCGGTTAACAACCTGGGTGATATCCCGTTCCAGCAGCAACATGGCCTTCTGCAAGCCATCGAACTGCTCGGCAAGCTCGTTCACCCGGTCCCGGGAATTGACTACGCCGTTAACCACCTGCCACACGCCCAGGCCGATAACCGCCGTAATGGTGACGGCAATCAGAACTTCCATCAGGGTGAAGCCCTGCTGGTGCGGCAGAACCGGTTCTTTAAGAGGCGTCATTTCTCCCCCAGAAAGGCAGAGAGTGTATGCACAGAAAACGGCTCGCTCTGGCCATCCGGGTACTTGGCCACGGTCACTTCCACCCGGCGCATGGTCGGCTCGGCGGTACCCAGCACCACGGTCGTTACCCGCCAGCGGTAGTTGCCGTAGTCGGTATCCTCAGAGTTATCCGAGATATCCGGTAGCTGTTCCTGCAGGCGCAGTTCGTTCACGCGGTTTTCAGCCAGCCAGCCGGCCAGGGTTTTGTCCCGCACCCGCTCGAAACTGGAAATATAATTGCTGCCCACCTCCGCTGCCGCCGTGGCAATCAGGCCGAACACCAGCAGTGCCACAAGAACTTCCAGCAAGGTAAAGCCACGATTCCGGTTTACCATTCGTCTTCCCCGGCACCCGGCTGTCGCCATTCCATAGGCGAAATGCCGTCTGAGGCAAGCACGTGCATGCTCTCGGTCTCACGGCCCATGGTAAATTCGATTTCGAACGGCGTGGTTTCGCCACTGGAGAAGAACACAAGGTCTGGCCGGAGTTCATCTTCGGCACTGGTCAGGCGCGGGGCGTCGTTCTCGACGTATTGGGTAACCGTCAGCCATTCCGGCAGGGTTCGTTTGCGGTACATGCGCTCGGCAGGTGGTTTCCATTCCCCGGATTCGTCCTGGAAGGCGACAAAGCGGTAGCCGTCTTCCTCAAACAACAAACCCAGCTCCAGGTTGTTCAGAACCGCCTGCTCCGAGGCGGTCTGCATCAACAGGTAAAGGTCCCTTACCTGGCTTTCCAGTTCGCGCTGCTGGGAGCTGCCGGCCATATTGAACACGGCAAGGGCTGCCAGCAGCCCGACAATAATCAGGACAACCAGTATTTCGATCAGCGTAAAGCCGGCTTGGTTCGCCCTGTTGCGCACAATCGCTTACTTCCCGGTGTTCCAGGCGCTGATATCGGCTGCATCGCCCTCACCGCCTTCGTTGCCGTCAGAACCGTAGGAGTACAGATCATAGGGGCCTTCCCGGCCCGGGCTCACGTACTGGTACTGGTTGCCCCAGGGATCTTCCGGCACGCCCTTCAGGTAACCGTCGGCATTCCAGTTTTTCGGTTCCGGGCTGCCACTGGGCTTGCTCACCAGCGCTTCCAGGCCCTGCTGGGTAGACGGGTAATGGCTGTTATCCAGGCGGTACAGGTCGAGTGCGTTGGCAATGTTGCTCAACTGGGTTTCGGCAACGGTTACCTTGGCCTGGTCACTGCGGCCCATGATGTTCGGCGCCACGATGGCCACCAGCAAGCCCAGGATGACCATAACCACCATGATTTCAATCAGGGTGAAGCCCCGGCTGCGTGCAATGTTGGCGTTGTCGATGTTTTTCATAGTTTCACTCATGTCAGACCTGTGTTTTCCCTGTTTTACTTCTGTGCGGTGGGGCTGTCAGCCCACCAGGTTACTCATGTTCAGAATCGGCAGCATGATGGCCAGTACGATAATCAGCACCACTACGCCCATCACCAGCAGCATCAGTGGCTCGAATAAGCCGACAATCGCGGCAATCTTGGACTGCAGCGTGTTCTCCTGCATCCGCGCGGTGCGCTCGAGCATGCTGTCGAGCTCACCACTGGCCTCGCCACTGGCAATCATGTGCAACATCATGGGCGGGAAATAGCCGGTCTGGTCCAGGGAACGGTGTAACGAGCCACCTTCACTGACCTTTCGTGCCGCTTCCCGCAGTTCCCGGCGCAGGTAATCGTTGGATAACACCTCGCCGGCGATTTTCATGGCTTCGACCAGGGGCACGCCACTGGTCGTCAGAATGCTGAGTGTGCTGGCATAGCGCGCCGTGTTAACGCCCCGAACCATGCCGGCAAACAGCGGCAAGTGCAGCAGCTGCTTGTGGAATTTCATCCGGAATGCCGGTTTGGTGATCGCCACCCGGAAGCCGATGATGGCAATCACCAGCAGTATCAGAAGATAGACACCGTAAGAGCCGAGAAATTCCGAAACCGACAGCATCGCTACCGTCAGCCCCGGCAGGTCCTGGCCCTGCTTGAGGAATACTTCGATGATATCCGGCACCACGTAGGTAAGCAGAAACACCACAATGGCGATGGCCACCACGCTCAGTATGATCGGATAGATGGCTGCGAGCTGGATTTTCTGTCGCGCTTCCTGGCGGCTTTCGGTGTAGTCCGCAAGCCGGTTCAGTACCAGGTCCAGGTGCCCGGCGTGTTCACCGGCGGCTACTGTTGAACGGTACAAACGGGGAAAGGCTTTGGGGAACTCCCCGAAACTGTCCGCCAGTGTGTAGCCTTCCATGACCTTGGCCCGGATGGCGATGAGCATACTGCGAATGCGAGGCTTGTTGGACTGCTGGGCGGCAGCACTCAAGGCCTGTTCGATGGGGATACCCGACTGAATCAGCGTTGCCAGCTGCCGGGTTACCAGGGCAAGGTCTGCCGCGCTCAGGGAACCACGACTGCTCAGCGGGTTGTTGCGGGCCTGTTTTTCGACCGCCGGCGTTACCGCCAGTGGCGTAAAGCCCTTTTCGCGAAGTTGCTGGCGTACCGCCCGGGGCGCGTCCGCTTCCAATACCCCTTGCTTCTGCTTGCCCCGAGGGTCCAGTGCCTTGTATTCGTACGCTGGCATGGATTACTGGCTCCGGTGGGTTACGCGCAGAACTTCTTCCACGGTGGTTACGCCATTCAGGATTTTCTGAACGCCGTCGGAATGAATGCTCGGGCTGTGCAGCCGTGCTTCCCGCTCCAGGTCGAGCTCCCCTGCCCGTTTATGGATCAGGCTGCTGATCTCTTCCGTTATTTCCACCACTTCATAGATGCCTATACGCCCTCGGTAGCCCAGTTGGTTGCAATGCTCGCAACCCTTGGCGCGGAAAATCGTTGGCGGATTGGCCGGGTCCTGCTGCAGGAACTGGCAATGTTCTTCGGTCGGGATATAGGGCTCCCGGCAGTGGGTACAAAGCACCCGCACCAGCCGCTGGGCGACAATGCCCACCAGGCTGGAGGAAATCAGGAACGGCTCGATGCCCATGTCCATCAAACGGGTAATGGCGCCTACAGCGGTGTTGGTGTGCAGGGTGGACAGCACCAGGTGGCCGGTCAAACTCGCCTGCACGGCGATCTCGGCGGTTTCCAGGTCCCGGATTTCACCAATCATCACCACATCCGGATCTTGCCGGAGAATGGCACGCAGGCCACGGGCAAAGGTCATATCAACCTTGGGGTTTACCTGAGTCTGGCCAATGCCCGGCAAATTGTATTCGATGGGGTCTTCAACGGTCAGAATATTGCGGGTGCGGTCGTTAATTTCCTGCAGCGAGGCGTACAGCGTAGTGGATTTACCGGAACCCGTCGGGCCGGTGACCAGCATGATGCCGTAGGGGCGGTGTATCAGCTTGCGCAGAACCTTGAGGTCTTGCCCGGCCATGCCGAGGGATTTCAGGCGAATGGTGCCTGCCTGCTTGTCGAGCAGACGCAGCACAACCCGCTCGCCACTGGACGACGGCATGGTAGATACCCGGATATCCACTTCTCGGCCCGCTACCCGAAGGGCAATACGGCCATCCTGGGGCACCCGCTTTTCGGCAATATCCAGCTTCGCCATAACCTTGATACGAGACACCAGCAACGGCGCCAGGGCCCGCTTGGGCTGCACCACTTCCCGCAACACGCCATCGATACGGAACCGCACAACCAGCTGCTTTTCGTAGGTTTCGATGTGCACGTCCGAGGCATTGGTTTTCACCGCCTCGGTGAGGATGGCGTTGATCAGCCGGATAATCGGCGCGTCGTCTTCCTGCTCCAGCAGGTCTTCGGTTTCCGGCACGGAATCGGCCAGCGAGGCCAGGTCCATATCATCGCCGATGCCTTCGACCATCTGCATGGCTTCGGCGGAATCATTCTGGTAGGCCGCGTTCAGCGCCTGGTCAAAGCGGTCGGCTTCAATGGTGGTAAAGCGGGCCCGGCCACCACTGATCCGGTTGGCCTCGGCCAGCGCAGTGTGGGAAGCCCCCGGTTTTACCAGAATGACCGCCTCGCCATCGTCGTTACGGGTAAGGATTACCCCGTTACGCTTGGCAAAGGTAAAGGGAAGTCGGCCCAGCGGAGCATCCTGCGGCTGAATTTCGGTCTCGGTGGTCAAGCTCTTCCTCGTTTAAATCCGTCAGGTCACGATTGTTGTTATAGGCCAGGTTCCTGGCGCTGGCAGCAATGCCCGAAAAGGTACCACAGGAATGGGAACCACTGAACAACTCTGTACACTATACTGCCACTAATTCATTGCAGTCTGATAACCTGTGAGCTTTTTAGGATTTTCGACTTTTATCGCAATCAGGAACGCCGATGTTTGCACTTGACCGAAGGATTCCACTGTTACTTGCGCTGGCAGCCGCACTGGCCATGGTCGGCCTCACCGGCTGGCAAGGCTACCGGTTCTGGCAGTCTGAAACCCGCCAGGGTGCGCCGGTAGCAACGGCTGCAAATGGCCCCGAAAGCAGTGGTCCGGAAGTGCCAGCCGTTGACCTGGCAAGCCTTTCGCTGTTTGGCACCCGCACCAGTGGCGATGGCCCGGCGGTAACCGATACTGAAAACCTGCCGGAAACCAACCTGCGGCTGTCTCTGCGCGGTGTGCTGGCCGCAGATGGCGATTTCCCGGGCAGCGCCCTGATTGAAGACGACAAAAACGACACCGAAGCCTACCTGGTGGGTGACGAGTTACCCGGCAACGCCAGGCTCCGTACCGTATTCGCCAACCGGGTTGTTATCGAACGGGCCGGCAAGCTGGAGAACCTCTACTTCCCGGAAAACGAAGACCGCACCCGCTTTGAAGTTGCCAGTTCCAACCAACCGGAGCCCGCCATGGAGACCCAGCCGGTTCGCCAGGCCGCTCCCCGCCCCGCCGCCAATAACAGCAGCTCCGCCAGTGACCAGCAGCGCCGTGAGGAAATCCGCCAGCGGCTGGAGCAATTACGACAACGCCTGCAGAACAACAACTGAGGCCGGCCATGGCAGCGGTAATCGTTCACCGTGTTCGCCGCTCACTTCTGATCCCGTTGCTGTTGCCGGTGATTCTGGGCATTTCCCTCGCAAGCGCCATTAATCTGAGCGATCGCCTGATGGACTACGTGCTTCAGGAATTCGGCCTGGAAGCGCAGCAACGGTTACAAAACTGGCAACGGCTGCATGGCCTGGCTATCAACGCCCCCATCGATCGCAAGCTGCACCTGGTCAACTCCTTTTTCAACCGGGCGGAGTTTGTCAGTGACCAAAGCCACTGGGGCGAGGAAGACTACTGGGCGACCCCGGTGGAACTGCTGACCACTAACGGCGGCGACTGCGAGGATTTCTCCATCGCCAAGTACCTGACCCTGCGTGCCATGGGGGTGCCCGACGAACAGCTGCGCATTGTCTATGTTAAAGCGCTGGAACTTAACCAGGCCCACATGGTGCTGGCCTGGTACAAGACGCCGGATGCCGAGCCGCTGGTTCTCGACAACCTGATAAATCACATTAAACCTGCGTCACAACGCACTGACCTGGAACCGGTTTACAGTTTTAACGGTGAAGGCTTATGGCTGAACCAGCAGTCTGGGGTGCGCAAACGGGTCGGTGATGCGGAAAAGCTTGAACACTGGCGCAAACTGAACGAAAGGCTCGAACAGCAGCTCAGGCCTTAGGGCCGGATGCCTCAGGCTCCCAACCGCCACCCAGCGCCTTGTAAAGATCCACTGCGGCAATCAGCCGGTTCAGCCGAACCTGGCTCAGTTGCTGGCGGGCATCGAATACGCTGCGCTGGCTCTCGAGCAGGGTGAGTAAGTCATCCGCCCCTTCCCGGTAGCGGATTTCCGTTAACCGCAACGTTTCTTCCGCCTGCTCCAGAATGCTTTGCAGCCGTGTTTCCTGCACTTTGTACAGTGCCTCCCGATCCAGGGCATCGCCCACTTCCTGGAAAGCCGTCAATAAACTGGCCCGGTAGGTTTCCAGCAAGGCAACCCGGCGGGATTCGGAAATCTCCACGGTATTGCGGCGCTGTCCGCCATCAAACAGGGTCTGGCTTAACCCCAGCACGGCGCTTGCCGTTCGCAGCGGGTCCGACAGGCTGAAAAAGCTGTCGGTAGACGCACGCACTGCACCACTCAGGGATAGTGAGGGTAGCAGTGCGGCCCTGGCCTGCTCGATGTTGGCACTGGCGGCGGCTAAACGCGCTTCCCCGGCAGCCAGGTCCGGCCGGCGGGTAACGATGCTGGCGGGGGTTTGAGGGTCGATCGCCGGCACAGACACATTCAGAAGTGCGGCCCGGGGCTCAGCCTCGGTGAATGGATAGTCACCGGTCAACAAGCGGAGTGCCGCCAGGCGCTGCCGGGCCAGGTATTCCAGCGGAGGCACGGCATTTTTGAGGTTCAGCACGGCCGTTTGCTGCCGTGACAGCTCGGAACGGTCCGCCACACCGTTTCGGTAGCGTGCCTCAACCAGTTTCAGCGTCCGCTCGCCCAGTTCCAGGTTCTTCCGGGCTACCTCAACCCGCTGCTGTAACTCCTGCCATTCGAACCAGGTGCTGGCCACAGACGCGGCGAGGGTTATCCTGGCAGCATCGTAGTCGTAACGGGTAGCCTCAAAATCGGCCAGGGCCGCGGATTCTGCGGCCGACAAGCGGCCCCAAAGATCCACCTCATAATCTACAGACACACCCAGGCTGGTTGAGCCCCCGGTTACCCTGTCCTGCCCCGACACCTGACTGAGGGTCGGCAACGATTCTGACGCAATCCTCCAAAATTTGCCTTAACCTATTGTATTTAAATTATTTTGGCGTTGTAGCTCATGGGTGAAACCTGCCGATCAAAATCAAGCGTATAATCGCCAAATCGGTTGATATGGTCCGTGCGGTATGGGGCCAGCCCTTTGAGAATATCGTGATCAATATGATGACCGCGCTCTTTGAGATCTTTAAGGGTTAACGTCATCGACTCCACATTGTGAAGAATGACCAGGTTGGCCACCAAGTGGTTATATTTGATCACCTTCCGTTGCTCGTGACGGATATTCTCGGCGATCACCCCTCGCCGCCGAAGAACAGCCATTTCACGAACTGGTTGAACTCTTCCGTTTTGTTCGTCTCCGCATGAATGGTTCGCCGCAACTCCACGCTGCCAATGTAGTCCAGAAGAAAGGTTGTCCGAACGACCCTCCCCAGTTCCCGGAAAGCAAAGTAGAGTTTGTTCTTGAGGCTTGCGGTACCTAAACGTCGCAGTACCGTAGACGGTGCGATTTTTCCAGCCTTAATCGATAGCGCCACCCGGAGCATGTCCGGCACATGGGTTTCAATCAGTTTCCAGTTGATAGTCTCGCTGAACAAAGCATTGATGTGCTCATACCGTTGGCGTTTGTCAGACTTGTAGAACACCAGCTGCTTCAGATTCCGGATGCGGGGCATCAGGTTGATACCCAGCAGGTAAGCCAACCCGAAGACGGGCGCACTTTGCGCCTGAGTATCGCCATGCAAGGTGTCAGGCTGGATATCGGAGTCGTTTTTGATCAGTCCATCAAGGATGTAAATGGCCTCATAAACGCCGCAAGGAATGAAGTGGCTGAACAGCGCGATGTATTTGTCCGAGACGTGGTAGTAGCCCACCCCGCCATAGCCACCGTACCGTATGTGGTATTCCGATAGCAGATTCTGTTCGTACAGGTTCCATTTTGTGCCATCGGCGGCGGCCCGCTGGCCAGTTCCCCAGTGTCGCGGCAGCCGGTAGCGGTTGTAGGCATTGATAACCTGTACAATCGCCTGCTCCAGGCGCTCTTCGGTGACGTGCCGCAGGTTGAGCCAGGACACCTGCCGGCGATTAAGCGTCGTGATGGATCGCGCGGTCTGAGTTGGCCCGAGATTGCAGCCATAGCAAAATAAGGTCGAAACAAAGCGGGTACGGGGGTCGTCCAGCTTGCCCTCAAATCCGGAAAGTGGCCCAAAGCGTTTGTGGAGGCCCAGCCATTTTTCGGCTTCCACCAGGATGTCGAGAATGTTCTTTTCGGGCATATTTTGGGATAACTGCTTATCAATCTCAGCTAACCCATCCGGAGGCGCTCTACGGCGGTGCTTCCGGATCACCAGATCTTCACCATGGAAGACGGCGTATTCATTCTCCGGGAAGCCACGGTCAATGCGGTCGGCCGTTTCGCTCAACCGGGAGTGGGCTTGTACCACAAAAGCGGCTGGGTCGGATTCGATATCAATCATCGCACTGTAGTCCGCTATCTGGGCATCATAGACACTCCAATCCACCAGCTGATCGCGGTAGTCACTGTACTGGTCGCTATTCGCGACCGCGAGATCGCCGGAAATCAGTTCACGCTTCACCTGTGTCAGTACGCCCAGCTCGAAATACTTCCGGTAGACCATCCCGGGGGGCAGCTGGCTTGGCCCGGTCCCCAATACCAAACGGCGCCAACGCTCCGGTAGCCAGGACACGTCGACGGGTTGACTACTGAGGACAAGGCATTCCTTACGGCTGTGCCGGTGCTTTTTCAGAGTCGCAATCGCCTCAATCAAAGATTGATCGTGGCTGGTTGCCGCCAGATCCAGTAGTTCAAGGCAATTGAATAACAGGGGGCGTAACGGGCGGTAGGGTTGCAGCATGAACGGGATGAAGTTATTGCCAGCATAGGCCATGTGTTCCTCACACTCTGCCAGTAATTCATCAGGATCGCTCTGGATGGCAGCCGCCACTCGGGCACCTCGCTCGGAGTCCGTTGGCGCTTCCTGGACGGCGGTCAGTACGTCACGCAGTTGAGCCACCAGCCTGTCCATGCGTTTCATGTGATCCAGGTGATACTGGTTCAGGTTGGCTTCTGCCTTGGTTTTGATGTTGCGCATCTTGCGAACAAAGATGTCGACCGCATCGTCCATCGCGCGACGCAATTGGGCATGGACCAGCAGAACCATCAAAGCGTAGCGTTTGGTGCTTTGCATGGCCTTGATGTTGGCCGCGCCCAGCGCTCGTGCTTCCAGTATGAAGTGGTGATATTTGGCGGCGGGAATGTGATCAACAGCGGGCAATTGTTGACACCAACCCTGAAGCCATTCCAGGTGCTGAAGATACTTCTTCACTTCCGTATTGGTCGGCTTTTTGGGTTCCTGTTTCAACTTATGCCAACTGGTATGAGGGGAATCATCCGGCACTTGCAGCAACTGGTCAAATTCGTTTTTTTGATGCGCTGTCAAACCCACATTGAGCGTCCGAAAGTAACCGGTATTGACCGTGCTGCGAGCCTGACGCGCGGTCCGTTGCAACGTTGAAAAACCCGGTAACTCAAAACGCTGGCGCACCAGCTCTTCAATCACCACATTGATGATGTCCGCCAGGTCCTGCTTGGTGGTGGCCGCTTCACGCGCTAGTTCCCGTACAATTGCCTTGCCTTCAACGGTGAACGCCTTGATGCCCACCTGTTGACGAACCGTCTCCAGCATCCGCTGACGGGCGCCGCCATTGCGGTCGTAGACCCTGAGCTGGCTCAATGCGAGATGTGAAAGGTCGTCGCACGCCAGAATGTGCGTTGTAATGGATTGGGGAACGGCTTTGAGATGGACAAAGTAGCCCAGACGCTGCACTGTTTTCAGGAGAATGAGTAGGGCGCCACGAGCAGCCGGAGTTCGACCGTGCTTTCGGGCAAAGGATCGTTCCTGGGTAGAGGGTGTATAAATTTCTGCCAGTTCTTGATCCGAGACCACCGCCTTCAATCGCGGATAGGCGGTTTCATGGAGGCTACTCATACGCAGTTCTTCGCTATGGGGTTCCAGTGAAAGGCATTAGCCCACAGTACTTTCGCTCTTGAGGGGGGCATTGCTTATAGTAGGCAGCAATTCGTCAAGACCAAAGGAACCGCCCGTTATTTTGTGAACGCCACGCTCGCTTTACGTTACGGGATTATTCGGTCATCGATCGCCGGTTCCCCGATTTATTGAATCGTTACACCACACCGCAGACTGATTCGAGCTATGGCCATTGAGCATCTTTCCCCCCCCACTGATCATTCACACCTACCAACGCCTTTCTAGTGCCCAGCTAATCGCTCTGGCAGGGACCGGGCTAACGACGGTGGCGCTGGCGCCGCTGGCCCATGACTGACGGGCGGCAGTGCGGGCCAGGTGCTCGGCATTGCGCTGGCCCTGAAGATGATTGCCTACGCCCTAATAGCACCTCTGTTTGGGGCTGTTGCCCAAAAACTTCCCCGCCGTACTCTGCTGGTCACACTGGACATTCTGAGGGCCTGCGGGGTTGCCCTTTGTCACTGAGGTTTGGCAGGGGGCCCACTCTGGCTAGGGTAGGTACAAAATTTTCGCCCAACCCCTTCATGTAATGACGCAATTAAGGGGCACGAGATATTGCCCTCTTGGGCGCAGCACCGATCAACCATGGCGCTCAGTAAAACCTCAATTTGCTGTAGCTTTTCGATCTTCCCACGTACGTCGTGCAACTTGCGCTCCGCGAGAGTGCTGGCTTCCTGGCAGTGGGTGCCGTCTTCGAGTCGGAGCAGGTCGCTGACCTCATCGAGACTGAAGCCTAACTGCTGCGATGTTTTCACAAAGCTCAACCTGCCGATATCGCTGGGACCGTAGCGTCGAATACCCCCGAGAGGACGCTGGGGCTCAGGTATTAACCCACGTCGCTGGTAGTAGCGGATGGTCTCAACTGAGACGTTCGCCGCCTTAGCCAGCCCCCCGATGGTCAATGAGTTCATTTCATCCGGCATTTGCCTTGACTCCGTAGTTGACTACGGCCTCAAGCTTAACCTATCGAACAAGGCCGTAGAAGGTGTAATTGCAATATCAGAGTTGAATTCCGAGTCACAATCCGGTCGCGAGTCGTTAATCGCAGGCGGGGTTGCAGCCTGCTCGCGTCGGCCTGCTGTCTGGGCACCTTGGCCCTGATCGCCCTGGGGGGTTCCGGTGCCTGGATCGGCAACCTGGCGAAGTCTGCGAGGTACCGCAAGTGCGCACCGCTTCGAGACACCCCGCTACCTAGGTATCGACGAGCTGTACCTGAACCGCCGCTACCTCTGCATCCTGACCAACCTGGAGGAGCGTACCTTGTTAGACCTGCTGCCCGGTCGTCAGCAGGAGGCAGTGACGAAGCGGCTCATGAGCATGACCGAGCGCGACAAGATCGAGATCGTCAGCATGGACATGTGGAAGCCATATCGCCGTGCCGTCCAGGCGGCGCTGCCACAGGCCCGCATCGTGGTCGATAAGTTCCATGTTGTGCGTATGGCCAACGAAGCCCTGGAGAAGGTCCGCAAGGGGCTCAGGAAGGAGCTGAAGGCCAACCAACGCCGAACCCTCAAGGGTGACCGGAAGACCTTGCTGAAGCGGGCTCACGACGTCTCCGACCGCGAACGTCTCATCATGGAAACCTGAATGGGGGCCTTCCCCCAGCTCCTGGCAGCCTACGAGCACAAGGAGCGGTTCTACCACATCTGGGACTGTGCCAGCCGGCGAGATGCTGAGCAGGCGCTGGCTGCCTGGATTGACGACATCCCAGTCACCAATGCCTTCACGGAGTCGATCAACCGGCTGGCCAAGGACAAGAACCGCGATGGCCGGGGCTACTCATTCGAGGTGATGCGGGCCCGGATGCTCTACACCACCAAGCAGGGGTCAGTTCACGAAACGGAAAAAATTGTACGCTAAGCCTTTGGCATCAATGATATCGACACCATTTTTTCCACAATTCATAAAGTTGCGCAGTAATTAGTCGACGACTGGCCCTTGCTAAATAATTTTCATTTCAGCATGAGTTGTGCTTTAAAAATTCAATTCTGCAACTACACTCATTGGGCGAACAGAGCGAGAAATCCGCCGTTAATTCCAATAGCGGGTACGCGAATGAATATCAGTTATCGCCAGTTCTGGCAAACCTGTTTCTGCATTATGCATTGGATCGTTGGCTGACCGTTCGTCATCCGGATATCCCATTCTGCCGATATGCAGATGACGGAATACTGCGTTGTCGAAGTGAGCGTGAGGCTCAGTATCTGCATTCCCAGCTAGATATGCGTGAGGTGGACCCAATAGCTATTCACAGAGATGCCCAACAAACGAGTATACTGGCCTGTGTTTGTCCAGGCTGCTCGGATAAATCACCATCAGCTCCTTGCTAAGGCCAGGCTCACTCACGGGAATAGCCACCAGACTTCCATTTTGGACCTCCTCCCGTACAGAACTTTCAAGCACCAACGATGCGCCAAGTCCGACCTTAACCGCTTGCTTGACGGCTTCGGTGCTACCCAGCTGCATAGATACCGTCGGAAATGGCCCATGCTCACCGAAGTAGGTCGCCAAAAGCCGGCCAGTGCCGGTGCCGGGTTCGCCGCCGATCAGAGCCATGTTAGACAGCGTATCGCGGTCGATATCGGTTCGACGGGCTAACGGGTGACCAGGCGGAACGATTAGAACAACGGGCTCGTTACGCCACGCCTGAGCATGGAATCCGGGTAGATCATGCCACCACTCCATAATCGCCACGTCCAGCTCACCGTCCGATAAATGCCGTGCAATAGTCGGATTGGAATCTATTACCACATCCACCTCGGGCCCTACGCCCAGCTCCTTGTAACGACGGATGTAGGGCTGGAGCATATAAATCCCAATATTGGAGCTCGCCCCAACGCGAAGTCGAGCCTCCATAATGGAAGATCTCGCCTGCTCCTCCAGCCGGAGCAGACTTCGGGCAAAAGGCAACAAGGTTAAGGCAGCCCGGGTTGGCTCACAGCCAGAGCGCCCCCTGTGGACCAATAAAACGCCAAGTTGGTTTTCGAGTTTTTGAAGGTGCTGGGACAGTGTGGGTTGTGCGATGTCCAACTGGCGGGCTGCGGCCTGAAACCCGTTGTGGTCCAGCACCGCCACGAAACTCTTCAGCCAGACAAGATTCAGCATGGGCCGCTCTCGCGGCCACTGGGATCATTGATCGCATCATCCGGCCGCTCACCCCGAAGCACTTGCAGAATGTTCCGAGCAGCGCGTTGCTCGATAGCCAGACGCACCTGGCTGACTGCCGATCCGATGTGAGCAGTAAACAGCGTGTTGGGGTGGGCCCTGAGCCCCTGGGCGATCTCCCTCGGACGATCTTCTCTCGCCCAATCTTCCATCTCAAACACATCAGCGGCGTACCCCCCCAACTGACCGGATTGAAGCGCTTGCAGAACACTACCCTCATCCACCACAGATCCACGGCAGGGATTGATAAGGAATGCGCCCGGTTTCATTCCTGTTAGCGTTTCGCGATTAATGGTGTGGAGGGTTTGCTCATTGAGCGCCAGTGCCAGGATCACAATATCTGACTGGGCCAGCAGCATCTTGAGGGGAGTATGGGACAAACCCAGTGCCTGCTCATGCTGCACGGGTAAACGTTCCGGCTGGGAATAGATTAAATCCGCTCCCCATCCGTTCAGGCGCTGCGCCACCGCTTGGCCGATGGCCCCCATACCCACAATACCAATCCGTGAGCCTTCGATCCCCTGCCCATAGAAGCGTGGTGTCCAGCCAGTAAATTCACCGGATCGAACGAAGTGGTCCGCCGCCTTGACTTGTCGGGTGAGACTGATCGTCAGCCCGACCGTTAGCTCTGCAGTAGGCACGGTTAGCAAATCCGGTACAAATGTCAGCCAAACCCCATGACGCGTGCAGGCATCCACATCAAAGTTGTCATAGCCTTTCAGGGCTGCACCAATCACCTTCAAGCGCGGACACCCCTGTAGGAACTCCACTCCAACTCGGTCTGGCATGAACGCCATCATCGCATCAGCGTCTGCAACGCGCGCAGCCACTTCCTCCTGGGGCAACGTGGCGCCGGATTGGTTGGTGACCAGCTCGCAATCTTGGGCAAGTTCATCCAGAACACTGTCATGGATCTTATGGGTTATCACAACCTTGGGTTTCATCGACGTTCCTTATTTGAATTTCTTACGAAGGCGGCCACTGAGACTGTCCACGACGGTGACCATCAACAAGATGACAATGAGAATGGCGCTGACTTCCTGATACTGCATGATTCTCAGCGAGCCCATCAATTCGAAGCCAATACCACCGGCACCCACCATGCCCATTACGGTCGAGGCACGGAAATTGTATTCCCAGCGATAAATGGACACGTCCGCGAATTGAGGAAGTGCTTGTGGCAGCACGGCGTGATAGAGCACCTGCAAGCGAGTAGCGCCGGCAGCATCGGCCGCTTCCACTGGCGCCTCATCTACATGCTCAATCGCTTCGGCAAAAAACTTTCCAACCATGCCAATGGAGTGAAGACCGAGCGCCAGTACGCCAGGCAACGCCCCAAAACCAACAGCAGCCACGAAGATGATGCCCATGATCAGTTCCGGGACTGAACGCAAACCGTTTAAAAGGGTTCGAGTTACTTGGAACACCACCGGATGTGGAGAGGTGTTGCGCGCAGCCAGGAATGCCAGTGGCACAGACAAGGTTACTGCAATGGCAGTACCGGCAATGCTCATCGCAAGCGTGTCGATTAACGGCGACACCCAGCTGGCCACATTGGTGAAGTCAGGTGGAAGAGATTCGCCAATGAGTGTGCCTATGGCTGGCACGCCATTGGCAAGTGTATTGAAATTGAGCAGCCCTACGTACCAACTTGCGACAAAAATGATGAGCAGCACTAACAGCGACTGTCCGAGTTTTTTCCGCCAGCCTTTCGCGTGCTCATCCAGCACGGAGGCCGACGGGGCCGGCGACAGAGTCGCCGGTTCCGTCGTTGTATAGTTCATGGGGCACTCCTCACATTTTTGCGAAATCAAGATTGAGCAGGCCACCCATAGCGCGGATGACATCGTAATCTTCGTCGGTAATTGCCGCGAATCCCTCAGCCTTCAGGTTGTCGAGAATCTCCGGGTCATCGATCTGCAGAAAGGCTTTCTGAATGTTGCTCTTCAGCTCAGGGGCCAGGTTCGAACGCATGGCCCAGGGGTATTGAGGAAAGTCACCGCTGTAGCCCAGCACTTTGACCTTGCTCCGATCAATCAAACCGCGGTCCATCACATGCTCGAAGATAACTTCGGACAACCCTCCGGCGTCGGCATTGCCATTGGCGACGTTAACCGCAACAGCGTCATGGCTACCGACGAAATGAGCCTCATAGTCCTTTCCGGCTTCGAGCCCTGCCTTCTCAAGGAGTACGGCCTTGGGGATCAGGTGGCTGGAAGTGGATGCGCGGTCACCGTAGGCCATTTTCTTGCCTTTGATATCCGCGAAGGAGCCAACGCCAGAGTCCGCATTGGCAATAATGATGGAGCGATAAGTCGGCTTCCCGTCTACCACCATGGCGGCAAAGGGTTCAATGTCACTCTTACTCTTGGCCATCACATAGGACAACGGACCAAAGTAAGCCAGGTCAATTCGGCCAAAACGCATGGCTTCGATCATGGAGGAGTAATCGGTGGTAACAATCAGTTCTACTTCCTTACCAAGAGTGGTTTCCAGGTAATCCTTCAAAGGTTGGTTTCGCTTGATCAGTTCTGACGCGTTCTCATCCGGCAGCAAGGCAACTTTCAAAAGATCAGGGTCTGTATCTGCGGCATGGGCTGACCAATGGATGCCGAGCATCATTATCAGAGCCAGCAAAGAGTGAATCATTGTCTTCATTGTGCTATCTCCAGTACGTCTGTCGTTATCGGGGTGGTCTTAGGTTTATGGATGGCTGGTTTGCCTTCCGCAGCTACCACGCTGGGTGAACGGTGGTAAATCTCGTCCAGGTGTTTCGATTTCAGGTTTTCAGGAGCATCGTCAAAAACGATATGAGCGTTCGAAAGGCCGATGATCCGGTCTGCAAAACGCTGGGCGTATTCCAATTGGTGCAAGGAAATAACCGCGGTGATTCCATCTTCCTGACAAATATCGCGCAGTAGGCCGAGTACCTTTTCAGAAGTGGCCGGATCCAGGCTGGCAACGGGCTCATCGGCAAGAATCATGGATGGTTGCTGCACCAATGCTCTGGCGATTCCAACCCGCTGCTGCTGGCCGCCGGACAACTGATCTACTCGGGAAAGCGCTTTGTCAGCCAGACCTACGCGGTCGAGGCATTGCAGAGCCAACTCCAGGTCCTGCCGGGGCAGGGGAAGCAGGCTTCGCCAAGTACCGTGATACGCAAGTCTGCCTGTCAGCACATTCTGTAACGCGGTGTATCGTTCGATCAGCTGGTGATGCTGGAACACCATGGCGGTGCGGCTGCGGTGCTGTCGCAGGATTCTACGGTTGGTCAGTTCACCAAACTCGCCAGACACAACCTTCCCGGTTGTGGGCTTAACCAGGTGATTCAGTGAACGAAGCAGAGTGGATTTACCCGCGCCTGAAAGTCCCAGTAGCACGGTGAATTCGCCCTTGTGAAAGTGAACGTTGGTGGGTTTGAGCGCGAGGACGTTTCCCGGGTAGGTTACGCCCATACTCTCGACTCGAAGCATCACATTGGTTGATTGAGTTGGCGCCACAGGATCACCTTTTGCAATAAATAAGCTCGCCGTATTGCGAGTTACAATTGAACGGTAAAGCTGAGAGATGACACTGTCGTGTCACTGACGTGACAGGTTGATGAAGTGCTTTTGGTTCGCAAGGATTTTCCGAAGGGCTCTGTGAAATACATGGAGCTCAGCCAAAGTGGAACGAGCCACCCAGGAGCTTAAGCAACAAAAATTGCGTTCCACCGTCAGTCGGCGAATCTCACGGTACAGTTCGTCCGTGCTGAGTTCATCGAATTGCTTACCGACTATACTCTTGCCTTCGAGGAGGTCGGACGCGCTCTCCAATAGGTCGCGCTTCCAGGTGCTGACTATGGTGGGGTGGATCTGGAAACGGGCAGCAATTCAAGGTGTGGCCTTAAGGGTGGGCAAGGACAGCCTTGCACTTACTAATTCGAAATAAAGTAAGCAGGGCACTGTCACCGCATCACTGATGCTGCGCAAGCTCGGGAGCTATCCGCGTCAGAATGGCCTCGCGATCGCATTGCGCGAGCTGGGCCGCATTGAGCGAACATTATTCGCACTCGACTGGATGCAAAACGTCGAACTGCGTCGCCGCGTGCAGGTTGGTTTGAATAAGGGCGAGGCTAAGAACGCGCTGGCTCGTGCCGTCTTCCTGAACCGGCTCGGTGAACTCCGCGATCGCAGTTACGAGAATCAACGCTACCGTGCAAGCGGACTCAATCTCGTCGTCAGCGCTATTATCCTTTGGAATACGGTTTATATGGAGCGGGCGGTTCAAGCACTGCGCGAAGACGGCCGGGATATCGACGAGACGCTTCTGCGGCATCTTTCTCCCTTGGGCTGGGAGCACATCAACCTGACCGGCGACTATAAAGGATGTCAAACAACTATCCTGCTGCGCGGGATAAGGCAAGGCCCCGTGAATGATATGCGAGAAATCGTGAATCGGCTGGGCCTGACCGGAGAAGCGGAGGCCACGCTTCATGTGGCGCTATTGCGTGAGCTGGTCCAGGGTCGTCCTGTCACTCTTAAGCGGCTTGCAGCGTCGCTCAACTGGACGACGGACCAGGTGGTGCAGGTGCGGGAACAGCTGCCTTGCGGAACCGTCGAGTATGACGGTCAGGGGTTGGTCGGTTCGTAGCTAATCTGGGCCCAACCGGGCGCCCTTTCTCACCCAATGTGGTCCCACTGCTCAGGATAATTGCGGGCCCAACAGATTAGCTTTGTGAGCCACTACAGATACCTGTTCATCGTATTCTGAGTGCTTCCGGGCAGCGTAGCCAGCCGCGACCACACTCACCATTAGTCGGTGTCCCGGATCAACCTGGCGACTTTGGTCAGTAAGGTGTTTGCGGCGTTGTCCGTAAATTGCTGTCCTTCCTCGATGTAGCCCCGCACCGTCCCGTCATGCTTCCAGCCACCCTGGCGCTTGATCTGCGCAAAGTCGACCTTTTCCCGCGCGGCGGCGGTGGATAGACCGCGCCGGAAGCTGTGACTGCTCAGGGTCGGCACGAAGTCCAGGCCGCAGGTTTCCCCAAGCGCTTTCAGGATTCGGTTCACCGACCCGCCTGAAAGGGCCTGGGATTGCAACCGATCCCAGCGGTTGACGGCGCGGAAGACGGGGCCTTCGTGAATGCCGGCATGCTCTAGCCAGGTTTCGAGGGCGCTGACCGGGCAGACCAGCTCGTTGCCCCGAGGCAGGGCCCGCTTCAGGCCTTCACCGTGAGGGTCTGTTTTAGAGCGCGGCAGGGTCACCACCAGCCCTTCCGGCTCCCACGACAAGTGCTTCACCTCAATCGCTACCAATTCACTGCGGCGAAACGCCCCAAAAAAACCGACCTGCAGCAGGGCCCAGTCACGATGCTTCTTGAGCGAGTCAGGCTGTTGCTGGAGTGTTTCCAGGAAGGCCGCAATGTGTTCGAGGCGCAGCGCCCGGGCTTGCCGTTTCGGCCGACCATGGGCGCGACGAATCCCTTCCAACGTTTTGCGCACGCCGGGGTCTCGAGCGGGATCACGCAATCCCTGAGTCTGGTGCCAGCGCCCCAGGGCCGTCAGGTAAACATCCAGCGTGCGAGGATTAAGCGCGTCTGCCTGATCGGACAGATAGGCCGCAAGGGTCGCCGGCTGTGTCGGGAGACGTCCACCCCAGCGCTCAAAGCTGCGAATGGCCGCACGGTAGGTCCGCCGCGTGTTGTCGGTGGTGGCCATGTGGATGTACCGATTAGCCGTATCGGCTAATACGGTCTTTTCCGCGTTACGTAATGTGGACTTGACGGTGGGTTTTGGATCCATGACCGCTCCAATTCGAGGCGTGCTTTCAAGAGCCGCTGATGTACCGGCGTTACAGGAGCAGGATAGAACAGACCACACACTAACGCACGTTAACGCGCTTTAACGTGCGTTAGGCATCTTAAATAAATTTTGTTAATTATCGAATAAATAATGTAATATTACATATCACGTTATATGATAAAATGAGGCATGTCATGGCCCGCGCCGGAATTACTTACCAGGATGTCGCCAACGCTGCGCAACGCGTCCGCCAACGCGGTGACGAGCCCACTGTCGACCGGGTGCGATCGGAACTCGGTACCGGCAGTCGCAGCACTCTCGGGCCAATGCTGAAACGTTGGAAATCAGGCAGCGAAGCCGCAGCGGATCTGAACGGACTCCCGGCTGACTTGGTGGCCGCCGTGAAAGCCCTGCATGAGCGAGCTCAATACGCGGCCGATGAACGTATTACGCAGGAGCGCGAAGCGCACCAGACGCTGGAACAGCAATGGCGCACCGAGCTGGAAGAGGTGCGGCAGCGGTGCGAGTCACTGGAAGAGCAACGCTGCGGGCTGGAGAAGGCCAATGAAGCGCTTCGCAACGAAAGCGATGCCCAGGCCCACGCTCTTCAACAGGAACAGCTCCGGGCGGCCTCACTCACGTCCAAACTGGAGGCAAGTCAGGAGAAACTCAGTGAGACCACTGCAACCGTCCAAGAGATGAAGCAGGAAAACCGCGATATCCGCAGCCATTTCGAGCACTACCAGCAGGAGATTGCCGAGGATCGCCGTCATGAACGGGACCAGTTCCACAGGACCCAGTCAGGGCTGGAGGGTCAGGTGGATCAGCTGACGCAGCAGCTCCGTTCCAGCGAACAGGACCGCGACACGCTGAGACAACATCGCGACCAAATAAACCAGCGCTATGAGGCCAGTCAGGATCACGCTGAAAACTTGAAAGAAAAATTGCACGCGAGCCAGGCCGTCATAACACAATGGGCAACGCGAACAGAAACGCTGGAAGCGACAGTCGACCGCCTCCAGCTGGAGCGAGATAGCGACGCCGAACACAGGGAGAAGCTTGGTGCGGCCCTAACGGATTCTGAAAAACATCTCGCGGCCTGCCAGCAGCGGATCTCCGACCTCAGAGAGCGCGTGGCAGCGGCTGACGACCGAAACCAGTTCCTCAACGATCAGAATCGCGAATTACTGCAGGAAAAAGCTGTCCTCCAGGGTCAGTTGAAACAACTACAAACAAGCCTGGCTAAATAGCCCGCTATTGTCTCGGCCTGATCATCCCTGAGAGTTGCGAGTGATGCCAATCGCGCAAGGAGTAGTTAGATGTCTACCGTGATCTTTGGCAGGCTGCGAGCTGCGGCAAAACGCATTCAGCATGATGCGCTGACGGTTATTTTGTGGCGCGAGACCCGAATACCCCCCATAGTCGTTCGGCTGCTCGCAATCGCAGCGTACGCCATGAGTCCAATTGATCTCATTCCGGACTTCATGCCGATCCTGGGCTATCTTGACGACATTATCTTGGTCCCGCTGGGCATCGTCCTTGTCATCAAGCTGACGCCATCGAATGTGATAGAAGCAAGTCGCTCGAAAGCAGCTAAAGTGGCAATCAAGCCGATCAGCCACGTTGCGGCCGCAGTCGTTATTGGCACATGGCTTTTATGTGCCACGGCTTTTGGCTACTGGGTGTGGGAATACAGCAGGTAACGCATCGTCTGCACGTGATGAAATAGTTAATTTAAGGCTTGTAAAACAGATGGTTAATGCGCTTTTTGGAGGATTTCGTCAGAATCGTTGCCGACCCTCTGACTGGCCTGCTTACCGGCGCTGCCGGATGCGCCGACTGTTGGCAACAGTGCTGCCCCGGCATTACGCAGCTGAAGGTCGGCCTGGATAACGGCCTGTGCCGTTGCGGCAAGGCCCGGATTGTTGGCATAGGCACGGTTGACCAACCGGTTCAGCTGTTCGTCACCAAAGGCCTGCCAGCAATAAAACGGACCACAAGGGGCTAGTACGAAAGATCATGGCATTACTCCGAAGCCAGCGCATGAACAGGGTCGAGCCGCGCAGCCTTTCTGGCCGGCAGAAAACCGAAAATCAGGCCGGTGGCGAAGGCACAACTGAAAGCCAGCACCATGGGCAGAACCATCATGTGCACCGGCGTACCGAATGAGCCGATCAGCTGGGTAGCGGCAATGCCCAGCCCCACGCCGATCAGCCCGCCAATGGCTGACACCAGCCAGGCTTCCGTCAGAAACTGTTGCAGGATGTTCCAGGCCCGGGCACCGGTGGCCATGCGGATCCCGATTTCCCGGGTGCGTTCGGTCACGCTTACCAGCATGATGTTCATCACGCCAATGCCGCCCACCAGCAACGAGATAGCGGCAATGGAGCCCAGCAGCCAGGTCAGCGTATTCTGGGTTTCGGAAATGGTGTCAATCAGCGACGCCATGTTGCGGATGGTGAAGTCTTCAACACCTCCATGGCGGGCCAGCAAGGTATCGTGGATGATGGCCTCGATTTCCGCCATGCGGTCGATATCCGCCACCGCCACCGCCACCGTGACGTTGCGGAGGTGGGTTTGCCCGAAAATACGCAAGCTGCCGGTGGTATAGGGCACAAACACCACTTCGTCCTGGTCCTGGCCCATGGGGGATGCTCCTTTCTCCTCCATCACGCCAATCACCTGGAACAACACGTTGTTTACCATCAGGTGCTTGCCCAACGGACTTTCATCCGGAAACAACACCTGTGCGGTGGATGTCCCCAGCACCGCAACGGCGGCATAGTTGGCTTCATCCTGCGCGCTGAAAAAGGTGCCTTCCGCCACCGGCCACTGCCGTGCCACCGGGAACTGGAACGAGGTGGCGTTGATTTCCGCCTGGTGATCCCGGTTTGAGTAGCGCAAAGTCTGGCCACCCGTCAGTTCAGGTATTGCGGCAAGAACACCTTCTATCTCGTTGATTGCACGATAGTCATCTGCCACCAGTGTGGTAACAGACCAGCGCCCTCCCCGCTGGTCCGGGCCGCCGGGGCGAACCAGCAACAGATCGCTGCCCATGGTACTGATTCGATCGACCACATCTTTCTTGGCACCTTCACCGATGGCCAGCATGGTGATGACCGACGCCACGCCAATAACAATGCCAAGCAAGGTAAGCGCAGTACGGAACAGGTTGCTGCGAAGCGACCGCAGGGCGCTTTTCAGGGCTTCCTGCCAATCGCTCAGCACGGCGCCATTGCGAATATCGGCCGCCTTAACCGGTGCCGTTCTGGTTGTGGTTTCCACGCCGGTATCCCGCACCACCTCGCCGTCGGCAATGTGGATCTGGCGCCGGGCCACATCCGCTACGTCCTGGTCATGGGTAATCAGGATAACCGTGTGCCCCTGGGCGGATAGGTCAGTCAGCAACCGGATCACTTCCTGGCTGCTTTTGCTGTCCAGGGCGCCGGTGGGCTCATCGGCAAAGATAATCTGGCCGCCGTTCATCAATGCCCGGGCAATGGATACCCGCTGCTGCTGGCCCCCGGACAACTCAGACGGCCGGTGGGTCAGCCGTTCACCCAGCCCCAACCCGGTCAGCAGCTCATCTGCCCGCTGGTGGCGCCTTACGGGAGCCATGCCCGCATAGATTGCCGGAATTTCCACGTTCTCCCGTGCCGTCATACCCGGCAACAGGTTGTAACTCTGGAACACGAAGCCGAAGGCTTCCCGTCGCAGCAACGCCAGCTCATCCCGGCTGAGGGCCGAGACATCCCGGCCGTCAAACCAGTATTCACCGGAACTTGGCTGGTCCAGGCATCCGAGAATGTTCATCAGGGTCGACTTGCCGGAACCGGACGGGCCCATGATCGCCACGAATTCGCCCGGATAGATCTTCAGGTCGATCCCCTTCAGCACAGGTACCGCCAGGTCCCCTTGCCCGAACGAGCGGGTGATGCCTTTCAGTTCAATCAGCGGGGTATTGCCGGTCATCTCAACATGCCCCGGAAAGACGGGTTACCGCTGGCACCGCTGCGGGGATCGCGGGATACCATGACCACTTCCTGCCCCTCTTCCAGTCCGCTCAGAATTTCCGTCTGCACCCGGTTAGAGATGCCGGTGGTGACTGTCTGTGCTCGCGGATTGCCGGCAGCATCAAGAACCTGCACCGTGTTGCCCTGCACCGCACTGGCAGGCACCCGCAATACATTCAGGGCCTCTTTCTGGATAAAGAACACCTGGGCAGTCATGTTGGGTAATAACTTGCCCTGCGGGTTCTCTGCCTCAAACAGGGCGTTGTAAAGCACCACGTTATTGGTCACTTCCGGTGTCGGTTCGATGTAGTCGAGTTCGCCGTATAACCTGGAATCCGGATCCCCCAGGGTGGTGAAGTACACCCGCATGCCCGGCTCCAGTTTGCTGATATCCGCTTCCGAAACCTGGGCCCGCACACGCATAGTGGCCAGGTTGGCGATGCGCATGAGCAGGGGTGCTGTCTGGCTGGCATTGAGGGTCTGGCCCTGGCGGGCTTCGATGGATACCACGGTGCCGTCCATGGGAGCATAGATTCGGGCGTAGCCAAGGTTGGCTTCTTCTGCACGCAGGGTTGAGGAGGTCTGCTCAATCTGGGCTTCCAGCATCGCCAGCTGGGCCTTTGCGGAGGCCAGTGTTGCCTCGGCGGTTTGCAGGGATTCCCGGGTGGTTGCCTCCTCCCGGTAGAGGTTCTGCTGGCGCTGGAACTGGATTTCGGCAAGCCGTAACTGGGCCTTGCGGTCGGCAATCTGGGCCTGCTGATTCTTCAGCTGTGCCCGGGTGGCGTCTACCTTGGCGGTGTAGACCGTAGGGTCAATCTCCGCCAGCAAGTCCCCTTCCTTAACGTTCTGGCCGACACGAACATGGATGGTTTCCAGCTGGCCCGAGACCTGTGCACCCACATCCACATAGTTACTGGGCTCCAGCACCCCGGTGGCGCTGACCAGCAGCTGGATGTCACCGCGGGTGACTTCAACCGTATTCAGGGGCTCGGGGGCTTTACGGGCATCGCCGGTAAACCACCAGGCAGCAAACCCGGCAGCGGCAACCACCAGCAATACTGCAAACCATTTGACTCCGCGCTTAGGGGAACCAGACGCCATTGACCTTCTCCGTGGATGAACAACCAGAGGCAACCATAGAGAAGCCGCGCATCGAAAAAAAGAGCGAAGTCAGGCTTTTGCCAAACCTTTACATTGCTGGCCAGCTGAAATTCCGGGCCCATTCCAACGCGTTGTCAAAAGGCATAGGCTCGGCATAGAAATAGCCCTGCCCGAGATCGCAGCCGAGCCGCACCAGCCGTTCGTGAACTTCGCGGGATTCCACCCCTTCAGCAATCACCCGGCGGCCGAAGCTTTTCGACAGGCCAAGAATGGCTTTAACCACCATTTCGTCGTCCCGATCGCTCACCATATCGCCAACAAAGGTGCGGTCTATCTTGATTTCCTGCACCGGCAGCCGGCGGAAATAGTCCAGCGACGAGTATCCGGTGCCAAAATCGTCCATAGATACCTCAACGCCCATGCCCTGGCAGACTTTCAGGATATCGATCACTTTGCGGGTATCATCCAGCGCCGTGGTTTCCAGCACTTCCAGTATGAGCCGGTGCCGGATGCCGTCCGGCAATTGCCCCAGCCCCGCTTTCAGGTCAGGCAGGAAGGCTTGCCCCAGAAAATAGGACGGGCTCAGGTTGACGCTGATTGAATACGGCAAACCCTGCTCATCAAAATACAACAACCGCTTGATGGCCTCTCCGAGTACAAACCGACCAACCTGGCTGGCATACTCTGTGTACTCGATGTGGTCCAGAAAGCGACATGGCAACAGCAGGCCGTCGTCCGGATGGTTCCAGCGGATCAATGCCTCGAATCCCTCAACCGTGCAGCGGTTGAAGTCCACCTTGGGCTGGAAATAGAGCTCCAGCTCGTCCCGGGCCAGCGCTGGCCCGATCTGTTCGAGCACCCTCACCCGCTCCTTGCGGGTAAAGTGTGACTCAAGGTCAAACATCTTGAAGGCATTCTTACCGGCCTCCTTGGCAGCATACATAGCCTGGTCTGCGTGCCGGAGCAGCATGTCCGGTTCCACATCGTCATCCGGGTATACGGTAATGCCCATACTGCAGGACAACTGCAGCACGTAATGGCGGTAATTCACCGGCTGGCGGATGGCTTCCAGAATCCGGGAATAGACGCGGCTGTCATTCACATCCCGCAAAATGGCCACAAACTCGTCGCCACCGAGCCGGGCAATCACATCGTGGCTGCGAACAATGGTTTTCAGGCGTTCGGCTACCGCCCGCAGCACGGCATCGCCCACAGAGTGGCCGTGCTCGTCGTTGATTTCCTTGAACCCGTCCAGGTCCAGGAAACAAACCGACACCGTGCCTTTACGCTGGTCCGCCTCGTACAGTTCCTGGGTAAACAGCTCTGTCAGCCTGCGGCGGTTCGGCAGCCCGGTCAGTGCGTCGTAGTTGGCGGCTTTCTCAAGGCTGGTCTGATGTTCCTGGCGCTCGCGGTACAGGCGCTTGCGCTCCAGCAAGGTGCCCACGGTCTGCAACAAGGGTGCAAGCCGGTCAGACATTTCTTCGGTATAACCGGCATCGCGGTTGGCCAGGCCCACCAGGCCAATCATCTCACTCTTGGAATACACCGGCATGCCAATGTAGCAACGGATCGGGGGGTGCCCCGGAGGCAGGCCGCCTTTGCGGGGATCGCTGCTGTAATCGTGAGCCACCACCACGGCACCGGACACCATGGGCGCACCCAACAGGTTGTCGAGCCGCTCAAACAACATGCCTCTGCGCTCCACCTGCTGGAATAGCCCCTGGGTTTCCGGGCTCCAGGCAATATTGGTGATGGCTTCAACCTTCAGGTAGGGCGTGTCGTCTTCCTTTCGCAACACCTCACCAATAAAGCCGAACTGGCTGCCGGTGATGGCCAGCAAATCCGACAGCATCAATTCAAAGGCAGCCCGGTCGCTGTCATTGGTCAGGAAGGCATTCTGCGCCCGCTGGATAGCCCGGGTAATGTGGGTAAAACGCACCTCGTCGTCACCACTAACTGCCGCATAGGCCCGTTCCAGTTCATCTTCAATCAGGCTGGCCAGTGTTCGAAGCACATCCAGGTCAACTTCCCGGATGTCCCTGGGTTTGTCGTCAGTAATGCAGACAGTGCCAAGCTTGTAGCCCCCGGGCTCCCTGACCGGAATACCGGCATAGAAGCGGATTTGCGGCCCTCCTGTTACCAGCGGGTTATTGCGAAAACGCGGATCTTTGCTGGCATCTTCAACAATAAAGGGCTTTTCCTGCCTGATGGCGTGGTCACAAAAGGCAAAGGAACGGTGGGTTTCCCGGGGTTCCAGCCCGTCTTTCGCCTTAAACCACTGGCGCTCCTCGTCCACAATCGAGAACAGGGCAATTTTTACGTTGTATACCTTCCGGGCAATACGCACCAGGCGGTCAAACCGCTCCTCGGGTGGCGTATCCAGGATGCCCAGCCTGGTCAGGGCGGCAAGGCGGCGTTCTTCGTTTGGGTCCATCGGCATCAGCGTTGGGCTCCGTATTGAAAGGCTTACAGTATTGTACGTGTTCCTGGCCTTGGCGATGAGTACAATTCCCGAAACCGTTACTTTTTCTAATGAGTGCTACTGCTTATAAAAAATAGCTTTGCATTCCGGGCTGGCAAGAGTAAAGTGGCGGTCGTTGGAAAGATTTAGCAAAGCATTCATCAATAAGACGTACCGCTGTTGTAGCAAGTAGTTCTCGTCCTGTTTTTGATCACGCCAGTTTTTTGTTTCCGCACACCGCTGATCCCGCCTCACAACGATGTTGGACAGCACATAAAATGATTGAATTCAGGATAGTTAAATATGTCTACTGTTACCGGTACTGTTAAGTTCTTCAACGAAGCTAAAGGTTTTGGTTTTATCACTCGTGAAGGCGGCCCGGACGTTTTTGTTCACTACAGCTCCATTCAGGGCGGCGGCTTCAAGACTCTGGCAGAAGGCCAGCAGGTTGAATTTACCGTATCTCAGGGCCAGAAAGGTCCTCAGGCGGAAAACGTAGTTGGTCTGTAAATAACAGCCCAATACGATATGAAAAAGGCAGCTTCGGCTGCCTTTTTTGCGTTCTGGCCCCTACTCACAAAGCATTCAGGCAGGCTATGATTACCGGTTGCATCGACAACCAATAGCAGGAACCTGAATGCCCTCACCGCGCCTTCTATCCAGGATACCGGCCACTGGTTGGGTTATTCTGGTTATCACGCTCGCCGCCACGACTCTCAGCGGGCTCTGGATGCGGGATTTCCTGATCCAGCGCGACCAGCCACAGCTGGAATTTGCCGCCTCCCAGCTCACCGAAAAAATCAATGAACGACTGAAAGCCTATGCCCTGGTGCTGCGTGCCGGTGTAGGCCTGTTCGCCGGTACAAACCGAGTTAACCGGGAAGACTGGTACAGCTTTGTCGACAAACTGGGTGTTGCCGAGTCAATAACCGGTGTACGCGGATTTGGCTTCGCTATTGTTGTTTCACCAGAGTCGCGCCTGCAGCACGAACAACGCCTTAGAGAAGAAGGCTTTCCTGATTACCGGATCTATCCTGACGGACCCCGCGACCTCTATACCGGCATTGTTTTCCTTGAGCCCATGGATCCACAGAACCGACTGGTACTGGGCTACGATATGTTTTCCGAACCGACCAGGCAGGCCGCTATGGTACAGGCCAGGGATAGCGGACAGGCCACGCTCACCGGAAAACTGATCCTGGTTCAGGAAACCGGAAATCAGGGGGCACCCGGCATTATTGTCTATGTGCCGGTATACAAGAATGATATGCACATTGATTCCTTGGAGCAGCGACGCGAGGCGATTGCAGGCTGGGTTTACGGAGCATTCCGGGTAACCGAGCTGCTTGAAGGCATCCTGGAAGACTGGGCAGCGCCGGCCGGCGTACGGCGAGCCATCGGCGTGAGCATCTACGACGAACAGAGCAGCCCGGACAACCTGCTGTTCAGCAACCTCCCAGCCGCGATTGAAACCAACAAATCCTTACAACACGAGATCAGATTCAACGACAGAACCTGGGTTTTGCAGTTTGCGCCGATCGATTACCTGGCTGCACCCTACCTTCTGACCGTCATACTCGTAGCTTTGGGCGTACTTGCCCTGGGCCTTCTGGTGTTCTTCCTGTATCTCAGCCTGGTTCGTACCCAGCATAAAGCCAACACTATTGCCGAACGGCTGACCAAAGACCTCCGGGAGCTGGCAAGCCAGTTCGATACCATTGCCGGCCGGGTGCCGGGGATGGTGTACACCTATCAGCTGTTTCCGGATGGCCGCTCCTGCTTCCCCTACGCCAGCCGCGCCATGCAGGACGTTTACGGGCTGGATCCGGCAACAGTCAAGCACGATGGTGAGCCGGTTTTAAGAACCCTGCGTGACAGCATCATGGAGTCGGCAACCAATCTGACCGTATGGCAAGACGAATACCGGGTTATCCACCCCGATGGATCCGTGCACTGGGTACTGGGTAACGCCCTGCCTCATAAAGCCGAGGACGGCTCGGTGATCTGGTACGGCAGCCTGACCCGCATCACTGAAAGAAAGGAAGCCGAGCTGAGGCTCAGGCAAGCGCTCACTGAAGCCAGCCGCTTCCGGGATGCGCTGGACCGGATGGACACCCTTGTATTCATGAAGGATATGGACCTTCGCTACACCTACGCCAACAGCGCAACTTTAACGCGCTTCGGGTTGTCCCGTAACGAGCTTTTGGGCACCCACGGCGAGCCAGTGTTCGACAACATGAGCATCGAACGCATCAGGGCACTCGATGAAAGGGTGTTAAGAGGCGCCAAGGTTACCGAAGAAGTTGAAATCAACATCCGGGGAGAGCGCGCTGTACTCCTGCAGATCAAAACCCCGATCTACGAAGACGGCGGCAGCGAACACATTGTCGGCCTGATTGGCATCAGCACCGATATCACCAAGGCCAAGCAGCAGGCGCAGGAAATCGAACGCCTTGCCCATTACGATGCGCTGACCGGGTTGCCCAACCGCACCCTGTTGGCCGGCCGGCTAAACCAGGCTATGGCCATGGTGGATAGACGGCAAAGCTCCCTGGCAGTGGTGTACCTCGACCTGGACGGCTTCAAGGCCGTGAATGACAGCCATGGCCACTCCGCCGGCGACCAGGTGCTGATCACCGTGGCCAGCCGGATGCGTCACGAACTCCGGGAGGAAGACACTCTGTCACGGCTGGGTGGCGACGAGTTCGTGGCCGTATTGATGGATATGTCTGCGGAATCGGATTTCGAAACACACCTGGAACGACTCCTGAAAGCCGTTTCCAGACCAATCCTGCTTAAAGACAAGGCGGTTACGGTCGGCGCCAGCCTGGGGGTCACGTTCTATCCCCAACCCGATATCTCCGGTGGCGACCAGCTGATCCGCCAGGCTGACCAGGCCATGTACCAGGCCAAGTTGTCCAGCAAAAGCCGGTTCCACCTGTTCGATACCGAGCAGGACCGGAGCCTGCGCAGCCAGCACGAAACCATCGAGCGCATGCACCAGGCCCTCAAAAACAATGAGCTATGCCTGTATTACCAGCCCAAGGTGAACATGCGTACCAGCGAAGTGATTGGTGCTGAAGCACTGCTTCGCTGGCAGCATCCGGAGCGCGGGTTACTGGCACCGGGAGCCTTTATCGGGCTGGTCGAAAATACCCCGCTGATGCTCGACATTGGCCGATGGGTAATGGACAGCGCCCTGGCGAAAATGAACGAATGGCTTGAGCAAGGGGTGCGGGTACCCCTGAGCATTAACATCAGCGCCATCGAACTGCGTGACCCGAACTTCCCGGAGCACCTCGCTGCTGCGCTGAAATCATGGCCGGACCTGGACCCGGCCATGCTGGAGCTGGAGGTTCTGGAAACGGCAGCACTGGGTGACCTGGGCCAGATTGCCCGGGTTCTGGACAGCTGCCGCCAACTGGGTGTGAGTATCGCCATCGATGATTTCGGCACCGGCTACTCTTCCCTGACCTACTTCAAACGCCTTCCCGCCAAAGTGGTCAAGATCGACCAGAGCTTTGTCATGGGCATACTGCGCGACCCTGCAGACCTGGCCATTCTGGACGGCATCGTGCGCCTGGCCGACGCCCTGGACCGCCAGTTGATCGCCGAAGGCGTGGAAACCTTCGAACACGCAGAGATGCTGCTTCGCATAGGCTGTGACCTGGCCCAGGGTCACGGCGTGGCCCGCCCAATGCCTGCAGATGACTTCCTGCCCTGGCGCGCGCAATGGCGTGCACCAGCCAACTGGCGTAACCTGCGCACGGTTTCACGCCGGGCCTTGCCGAGCCTGTATGCCGGGGTCGACCATCGAGCCTGGGTCGAGCGTTTCCGCAGCTATCTTGAAGGCAACGACAAAAGTGTGGAGCTCGATCATAATCATTGCGGCTTTGCCGGCTGGCTGGACAAGCAGTCCGCCGAACTTCCCGGGCTGAAGGGCATCCGGAAACTGCATCAGGAAGTTCACGAGATTGCCGTGGAAATCGACAAACTGCACCGGGCCAACCAGCGCGACCAGACCCCTACCCTGATGAACGCACTGGATGTACTGAGCGACCAGCTGTCCCATGAAATGGAAACACTGATGGAGCACATTGCCTGATGCCGATTCCCGGTGTTCGTGCCCTCGGTTCCTGCGTAGTACCATGGTCGGGCTACCGGTCTGGCCATGCTAGGCATAGAATGGCCGCGGATTGTACTATCGGCCAGATTCCCCCGGCTGCTGCAAATCAGAAAAGGCAAAGCATGTTTTCAGAACAGTTCTTTTCCGTCCAGGACGGACGCATCGTTATTACTGCACCCCAGGCCAGTTTCTTTGCCAAGGAAGTGGCCGGCGACTTCAACCCCATCCACGATCCGGATGCCCGGCGTTTCTGTGTACCCGGAGACCTCCTGTTCGCGGTTGTGGTGTCCCGCTTCGGGCTGTCTGAAAACATGACCTTCCGGTTTCGCAACCTCCTGGGCGCCGAGGTTCCGCTGGAATTCCGAGAGAGCGACAACGGCGGCACCATCGAAGTGGTCGATGAGGGCGGCAAGGTGTACCTGGAGGTAACCCGCAGTGGTGAGATTACCCGCGATGAACAGGTCATCGAGGAATTCACCCGCTGCTACGTGGCGGCTTCCGGCAAAAACTTTCCTCACACCCTCAAGCCGTTGATGGAATCCCACGGGGTGATGTTTAACCCGGATCGCCCGATGGTGATGTACGAAAGCATGAGCCTGGCCCTGAACCAGCTGGAACTCCAGCAACCGGACCTGGAATTAAGCAAGGCCGACCTGGAAGTGGCGGGCAAACGGGGCAACGTAACCCTGGACTATCAGCTGATGTCATCCGGCAAAACCGCCGGCGAAGTATCCAAGCGCCTGATGCTGGGCGGCCTGCGGGAATACTGCCCGGAAGCCATGGCCGGCATTGTTGAAGAGTTTTACCGGCTGAAAGCCCGTGGCACTCGTGTGGGAATGGACGGCGCCGATCAGCCTGCCGGGGCGTAACGCTCGAAGGTTTGCAGGCACACATCGACCGTCAGGGAGATGCTGTCCAGTTGTGCCGCCCGCGCCCTGCCCTCGGCACTGGCGCGGTACAGGTGGGGAGTCATGGCCAGCAGGTCAGCAATCGGCTCCGCACCTTCCAGATGAAGGGTGAAGCGCAAATCCTGCGTTTCCACTCGACGGAAACCGTCCGGCACCTCATCCACCTTTTTCGACTCTGCACGCACCTGCGGATAAATAATCTCCCGCAGCTCCCGCAAATGATCCTGCCCGGCATCCACCTGAATCAGCTTGCCGCCCGGTTTCAGCACCCGCGCAAACTCGGCATACACCGGAAAGCCGAACATGCAAAGCACCCGGTCCAGGGACGCAGGCTGCACCGGCAGATTGGCATTGCTGCCAACCACCCAGCTCGGAACGCGATCCTTCCTGGCCGCCGCCAGAACCGCCCACTTGGAAATATCCAGCCCAAGCACCGCCAGTGACACCAGGCCACCCGCTGCAGACGCCAGCTGGCGCAGGTAATAACCTTCACCGCAGCCGGCATCCAGGCAATCAAGGTGACTGCCTTCCGATACATCCTTCAAAACCGCTGCTGAAACCGCCCCGGCTATCGGCTGGTAATAACCGGCCCCAAGAAAACGCTGGCGGGCCGCAACCATCTCCTTGCTGTCACCGGGGTCTTTCGAGCGCTTCTTCTGCACCGGTAACAGATGCACATACCCCTGCCGCGCTACATCAAAGTTATGGCCGTTGGCGCAACGCCAGGAAGAAGATTCTCGATATAGCGGCTCGCCGTCTAACGGGCAGGCCAGGGCTTCGAAGGCTTTGGTTGTCATGGGGTTACACTCTGATGATGCGGTTCCGGTGGCGCCAATACTAACAGTTAGAGGCCTGGATTGCCTTGTTGGAACCTGCCTCTCTATCCTGATTACAAATCGACATATCCCTTTTGCAAGTTTTCACAAGAACGACACACGACACCTATTGATGAAAACCATGATCGTCTACAGAATGTGAGTCACATCACACCCCGAGCTTGTGGTGGCGACACTGCCCTTTCTAGTTCCCAGAGTAACCCTCGGTATGCAGTCTCACGATTTTTCTCTGCTGGAAATGCAGCAAAACATCCATGAATTGATCGCTCAGCAGCACCCGCTTGAGGAAACACTGGCAGCGATCACAGACTGGGTCTCGCTGATGATGCCCGGCGCCCTGGTTTCTATTATGCGGTGTGACCCCGACACGCAAACCCTGAGCATGGTGCCGAGTAATCAGTTCTCTCCGGACTACGTGGATCAAATGCAGAACATCCCAATTGGGCCAGATCAGGGAACCTGTGGTTCGGCGGCTTATTTACGGGATCCCGTGGTTACGGATAATATCCAGAATGATCCGAAATGGGATGGGTACCACCATCTTGCAGAAGCTGAAGGGCTCCGCGCCTGCTGGTCCGTGCCCATTCTGACTGCCGACGGCGCGCTGTTGGGCACCTTTGCATCCTACTATCGCTCGGCGGTCTCCCCCACTAACGGTGCACAAAGGAACCTGAGCCGTGGTGCAGCACTGGCAGCGCTGACTATTCTCCGGCACCGGGATCTCACGGCTCGCAAAGCACAAGAAGCAGAACTGCACCAGTTGCAGCGAGGCATTGAAGCCAGCCCCCACGGGATTTTGATGGCGGATGCCCAACAACCAGATCATCCCGTGGTTTACGTGAATCCAGCGTTCTGTGAGATCACCGGTTACCCCCGAGAAGAGGTTTTAGGCCAGAACTCCCGTTTTCTTCAAGGCTCAGACACGGATCCGAAGGCCATCAAGGCTGTTCGTCTCGGCCTGGAGCAGAAGACGGATGTTGATGTCACCCTGCTCAACTATCGGAAAGATGGAACTCCATTCTGGAACCACCTGATCATCCGGCCAGTCCTGGATACGACTGGAGAATGCACACATTTTATAGGCATCCAGCAGGACATCTCGCAGCAAAAAGAGCAGGAAGCCAAGATACGGTTCCAGGCCACCCACGACCTCCTGACCGGCCTGCCCAATCAGGCGGCTTTTACCGAAACCCTTGAAGAACTTCTCGGGCATACATCCGGGACAGACATGCTCGCTATGTTCTATCTGGACCTGGATGGATTCAAACCAATCAATGAGGGGCTGGGACACCGGATCGGCAACCGGATTTTGCAGGCTGTAGCCCAACGCCTTAAGGCCGTGATGCCCGAACGGGCCACGATTGCCCGATTGGTTGGGGACGAATTTGGTATTGTTCTTCCTGACTGCCCTGGCCGCAACGCTATCATTCAACTGGCAGAGAAGGTTTTGCAATCCCTTGGCGAACCTATTGAAGTGGATCAGCAAATGATTCACATCAGTGCCAGTATCGGCATTGCAAGCAACAGTGATAAGGCCGTACAGCCCCACCAACTGCTGCAGTTTGCCGACCTGGCACTGGACCGGGCCAAGCGACAGGGCCGCAATACCTGGCAATGGTATGGCGCGGATAAAGCCGAACACTCCCGACACAGCGTCACCCTGCGACATGAACTACACACAGCTTTGAAAGAAAACCAGTTCGAGCTGTATTACCAACCCTTAGTAGATGCTGTGACCGGCCGCATGCGAAGTGTCGAAGCCCTGGTGCGCTGGCACCATCCAGTCCGGGGCATGGTGTCGCCTGCCGAATTTATCCCGCTGGCAGAGCAGACCGGGCAGATTGTACCGCTAGGGCTCTGGGTTCTTCGGCAAGCCTGTCAGGAAATGGCCGAGTTTAATGGGCGGCGGGAGCGCAGCCTGCGTGTGGCCGTCAACATTTCATCGTTGCAGTTTATTCGCGATGGATTTCTGGACGACGTCTTCCGGATTCTGGAAGAGACCGGCCTTTCGCCCCAGTTACTGGAACTGGAAGTCACTGAAAGTGTATTGATCGACGGTGTCGAGCACGTCATCAAGTTGATGGAAGCTCTTAAAGACCGGGGCATCCGCGTGGCTTTGGATGACTTCGGAACCGGGTTTTCCAGCCTGAGCTATTTGCGGGACCTGCCGACACACAAAGTGAAACTGGATCGAAGCTTCGTACAGAATACGGCTACAGACCGACGCATTGCTGCGATTGTTCAAGGGGTGATCACTATGGCTCACCACATGGATATGATGGTTGTGGCTGAAGGCATCGAAACGCGGGAGCAGCAAGAAGACCTGGCCCGACGGCACTGTGACATTCTGCAGGGTTACCTGTTTGCCCGACCAATGCCCCTTGCCGAATTATGCTTACTACCTGAAATTTTGCCGGCCAACTCCAGCGAATGAGGATACCTAGGTCCCTCACCCACCGCCTTGTAATAGCAAGTGTTCTAGCCATTGTGCTGGTCACCCTTGTGCTCATCCCGATTACCTGGTCGAACACCACAACCCGGTTTGAGAGCTCGCGCCTCACGGCTAAGACACTGCTTGAAGCCGAATACGATGCCTTGCTTCAAGGCATGAATGAAAGCCTCAACCATGCCCTTGCGATTGCAGAGTTCCCCAGTGTCCGGCAGCACCTCGATCGGATACGGCAGACACAGAACCCTTATCAGGATGTTTGGTCTGACCAGAACGAAGACCAGATACGGGGCATGCTCAGTACCCTGCTGACTCACTTTGGCCGCTACACCCGTCTGGTGGTCATTGATACGGACGGGCACCAACGGCTGTCTACCGAAGACCCTCCGGAATCTGAGACCCTACATCGGAATCACTTGTATTTCCGTGAGGCCA
This sequence comes from Marinobacter sp. L-46, assembly GCF_056859535.1. Taxonomy (NCBI): domain Bacteria; kingdom Pseudomonadati; phylum Pseudomonadota; class Gammaproteobacteria; order Pseudomonadales; family Marinobacteraceae; genus Marinobacter; species Marinobacter sp. L-46. The sequence continues at coordinate 3,068 of NZ_JBSXOP010000070.1, read as the reverse complement.
TGGCGATGAACCCACGCAGCCTCTATCTCTCGGCGCCCTATCCGGATCCTTCCCGGAGCGGGCAGGAGGTTTACGTTATAGATATTTCGACGCCGATTGTAAGCTCAGAGGGCGAGCAACTGGGAGTGTTGTTGCTAACCCTGAACTGGAACTACCTGCTGAGCACCCTTCCCCATGCAATGGGCGCACATACAAACGCGTCTGCCCTTCTTGTTGATAGAAAAGGGCATTCCCTGCTACCCGGCAACCATGGCCCAATCGCCTTTGGAGACTCTCTGAAGGACCATACGCCCGGAATCTGGCGCGAAATGGAGCCCCGTAACCGGGGTGAATTACTACTGGATGACCAACTTGTGGTTTTCCAGACCCATGACCTTCGTACCCATCATTTCCGCACTGCGGCCATGCAGGTTCTCAGTGTACCGGACAGCCAGCCCTGGCGCATCGCGATAAGCGTACCCCGCCCCGACGCGGCGTTCCTGATAGCAGAAAGTCCATGGAAAACGAGCCTGGTGGTTCTGACCTACGGATTAGCCATCGGGTTCAGTGTGTTCTGGGTACTGAGCAACCACCACCAGCGCTCTTTGAAAGAAAAGGCGCAGAACCTGTCTCAAAACGCGAGATCCTACGCCCGTGAACTGACGGACCTCTACGAGAACGCACCCTGTGGCTACCACTCCCTGGATGAACAGGGCGTCATACAGAAGATCAACCGCAAGGAACTTCAGTGGCTGGGTTATTCCCGGGACGAGTTGGTTGGAAAGCGCTACTACCGGGACCTGGTCAGCCCGGAAACCCGGGACGCTTTCGATGAGGCCTTCAAGGCGGTGCTGGCTGACGGCCATGAAGGCTCCGCCGAGATTGAACTGATGTGCAAAAACGGCGAGAAACTCCCCGTCGCCATCGAAGCCACAGCCCAGACAAACGCCAACGGTTTCCAGTACAGCAGGGCCATGGTGTTCGATCTTACCGATCGTAAACAACTGGAAGACCTGCTGACCACGCAGGCTATGACAGATCCCCTGACAGGTCTGGGGAACCGGAGATTCCTGGAAACCCAGGCGGAACTGGAAATACCCCGGGCCCGCAGAAATGGCGAGCCTCTTACCCTGATTGCCGTAGACCTGGACCGGTTCAAGCGAATCAACGATGACTATGGCCACGATGTGGGTGACCGGGTACTCCAGGAGTTCGCAAAGACGGCTCAAACCGAATTACGTGATGGCGATATCCTTTGCCGTATGGGCGGTGAGGAATTCACCGTTCTACTGCCCAACACCGGTAAAGAACATGCATTGATGGTAGCAGAGCGGCTTCGGTCGGCCGTCGAGACGAACCCGGCAGAGGTTGGCACTGCCACGACGGAGGATGGCTATTTATCCTATACGGCATCGTTGGGGGTGACCCTGGTGCTGCAAGATGAGGGTTCACTGAAACCGGCCATCAAGCGCGCGGATGAGGCGCTTTATGCCGCTAAAGAGGCTGGCCGGAATCGGGTGAAATGGTGCTCAGCCGACATACAGCATACTTGAACTCCGGAATCTTGCCGTCCGGGTCCAGGGCCGGGTTGGTGAGCAGGTTGGCGGCCGCCTCAACAAACGCGAAGGGCACAAACACCATGCCCTCGGGCATAGTCTGATCAGCCCGCGCCTTCAGGGTGATGCTGCCACGCCGGGTGGCAATCTTGATTGCATCACCCGGTGTTACGCCCAGGCGATCCAATTCCGCTGATGCCAGAAAAGCGGCCGCTTCAGGCTCCCGCTCATCCAGTACCCGGCTGCGACGGGTCATGGCGCCGGTATGCCAGTGTTCAAGCAATCGCCCGGTGGTCAACACGATGGGATAGGCTTTATCCACCGGCTCGTCCGGCGGCAGTGGCCAGGCCGGCGAAAATCTGCCCCGGCCCCCGGCCCGCGGGAAGGCATCCGAGAAGACAACGTCCTGCCCTGGCGCATCATCGGCGGAGCAGGGATAGGTCACAGAACCTTCGCGTTCCAGTCGGGACCAGGAGATGTGATCCAATGAATGCATGCCCTGCTTCGTCTCAGCGAACACTTGCTCCGGGCCGTGATAGTCCCAACCCAGTCCGAAACGCCGGGCCATTTCCTGAATAATCCACCAGTCAGGTCTTGCCTCCCCTGGCGGCGACAGCGCAGCACGGCCCATTTGCACCTGCCGGTTGGTGTTGGTGACGGTACCTGATTTTTCCGACCAGGCGGCCGCAGGCAGAATAACGTCGGCGAACTGGGCGGTCTCGGTGACGAACAGATCCTGTACCACCAGATGCTCAAGCGCAGCCAGCGCGGCCCTGGCGTGGGTCAGATCCGGATCTGACATGGCGGGGTTCTCGCCGAGGATGTACATGCCTTTTATGGTGCCTGCCGTGATGGCATCCATGATCTCTACCACCGTGAGCCCGGGCTCCGGGTCAAGTTCAGTGCCCCAGAGTTCTTCGAAAGCGGCCCGTAGCTGGGCATCTCCTACCGGTTGGTAGTCGGGCAATACCATGGGGATCAGCCCGGCATCGGAGGCACCCTGCACGTTGTTCTGGCCACGCAACGGATGCAGGCCCGTACCCGGCCGGCCCGTATGGCCGCAAGCCAGGGCCATTGAGATCAGGCAGCGAGCGTTATCGGTGCCGTGCACGTGTTGGGAAATGCCCATGCCCCAGAAGATCATCGCTCTGTCGGCCCCCGCGTAGGCGCGGGCCACTTCGCGAATAACCTCTGGTGCAACACCGCAAAGCGGGCTCATCACCTCCGGTGTCATATCGGCAACACTTGACGCCAGTGCCCCGAAGCCCTCGGTGTGGGCATCAATGTAGGCCTGGTCAAAGAGTGCCTCGTGGATGATCACGTGGAGCATGGCGTTGAACAGTGCCACATCGCCTCCGGGTGAAAACCGCACGCTGCGCCAGGCATAGGCATCTAGTTGCGGTAGGAATGCCTCTCACGAGGCACCCCCCGCACAGATCCGTACGTGCGGTATTACCGCATACGGCTCCTGCCTCGGGTGACGACGGCGAAACCGCTCGCTGGGCCAGGGGTGGAGGATACGCGGTAGCGGGA